>DIZH01000016.1 GCA_002429325.1 Patescibacteria group bacterium UBA6033
TTTCGTTATGCGACGGGCTGGGTGCAGAACTTGCAGCGCTTAGCGCTGATGGGTATTTCGCTCAGGCACTCGGAACACTTCTTGGTCGTGTAGGTCGCTGGCGTTCCTCCGTGCGAACGTGCGATAAGGTGATTCATCGGCTTTACCACAAAAAAGAACACGGCTCCCGAGACAAGCAGGAACGAGATGATTGCATTTACAAAATGCCCGTACATGAACTTACTCCCATTGAGGACGAACGAGAGGTTGCCGAAGTCCGGCACCTGGGCGATGGCTGAGATAAACGGCGTGAGAATATCGGCGACGAGCGCCGTCACCACCGTGCCAAAGGCTGCGCCGACCACCACGCCGACCGCCAGATCGACGACATTCCCGCGGAGCAAAAACTGTTTGAATTCTGTGAACATATGTGTCTCGTACGATAGCACAAAAGACAAAAGGCGTACGCAGAGCGATCTGCGTACGCCTTTTCCTTCAGAGGGCTACTTCCCTGCTCCGAGGAACTTGAAAGTATCCTCGAAATTCTTCACGATGATATCGAGCACGGACTGAGTCGCCTTCGGCGTGATGATGCTCGTCGGGCCGAATACTTTCGAATTGCCGCTCTGATCTTCTGAGATGACCTTCAGGCTGTACACCACGCCCGGCTTGAGGCTCGGGATGATCATAATGTGCGCCGTCGTGTACGAATCAAGCGATTCGACTTTATTCTTCAGCTCGGTCGAGCTCGCATTCGTCCCGCTGATAGCCCCTTCCTGGTAGTACACGGTGGAGTTTGCCGGCTTGTCGGTCTGCCACCCGACGACGGTTTGTATGAGATCAGTACGGCCAGGAATGAGCGCATTATCCACCTTGAAGTTTGAGATGACTGGCGGGGTGAGGTCTACCGAGAGCGTCACGCTCAGCGTGCCGTCGGAAGTGACTGTGTTGCCGTTGTCATTAGTCCCCGATACAGAGACCGTGTACGTCGTTCCCGAAGGAAGATTCTGTATCTGCACGTTGTGATACGTCTTCTTCGCCTCATCAGTGACGACATTCCTTTCTCCCGTTTTCGTATTCCGATAGGACACGGTTGAGGACGTCGGATCATTCGTCTGCCAGACCACCGTGAATCCATCGTTCTTCACGGCAACGATGTTCGGAACAATCGCAGCCGCCTTCGTTGAGAACGTGATGTCGGGGCTCATGCCGACCACTTGCGGGAAGACGTACGAGCGCGCCTGGATATGATAGAGCGTATTCGGCTCGAGGCTCGCCAGGTCGACGGCGTGCGAAGAAGATTCTGTCTCCCCATCAGATACTTCGACTTTGTAGTCATTCTTGTTCGCAAGATAGTCAGCATCGGTTGCATACCGGAGCGATCCGTACGACTTGATATTGGTGTTCCAGGTGATGGTCGCCGAACTCTCCGTGATGTTGCTCACTTCGGGCTTCGTGATGAATGGCGGAGCCAAGGACGGAAGCGAGGATTGGATGAGCTGTTCAAGCTTGCCCTGGAGGTCGGTGGCTTTCTCGAGCGACGTGAGGTTCGCAAGCGCTTCGGAAGCGAATATGGTGGTAAAGACCTGATCGCCACCGGATACGACCGTGCCATCAGATTTGAGAGCATAACCCGAGGAGCTGCCTCCAGCGACAGCGGTCACCCCTGTGATATTGGATACTTGCACGGGAACATGACTTTCTATAGCTAAATTATTACCAAGCTGACCAAGGGAACCTGCTCCCCATGCCCAGACGGTGCCGTCGGATTTGAGGGCGTAGGCGGAAGTAGCTCCGCTGGCGATGGCAATGACTCCAGTGAGACCAGATACCTGTACTGGCACATTGCTTTGGGTGGTCGAATTGTTGCCGAGCTGACCATTACCGTTATATCCCCATGCCCAGACCGTACCATCGGACTTGAGAGCGTAGCCAGAATTTTGACCACCCGTGACAGCAGTTGCTCCTGTGATGTTGGAAACTTGAACAGGCACATTGCTTTGGGCGGTTGCATTGTTGCCGAGTTCTCCATCGCTACCAAATCCCCATGCCCAGACCGTACCATCGGATTTAACAGCATAGCCAGAGTTGTAGCCAGCCGCGACATTGATTATTCCTGTGATATTGGAAACTTGAACAGGAATAGAGCTTTGGGTAGTTGAGTTATTCCCGAGCTGACCATTTGTGTTATATCCCCATGCCCAGACCGTACCATCGGACTTGAGAGCGTAGCCGGAACTTGCGCCCTCTGCAATCGTTGGAGTCGCGGCACCTGTCTTAGAGAGCGCTACACTTCCTGCCGATATTGCCGTCTGAGAGTTCGTCCCGTTCCCGAAGCCACCACCGGTGGTGGAAGCAACCGGCGACGTACTCGTCGCCGAAGCATCAGTAAAGGTATAGTTCGTCGAAGGCAGACTGACTGTCGCTCCTGCAGTGACGCCCGTAGCACTGTCATATTTGCTCCAGTTAGTGACATTGGTCGGATGAACTGCGACCGTGGTCCCATCGACACCACCGCTCCACGAGGACTGTGTGAAGGTGTAGGTCGCTGCAAATACTGAATTCTCATACGCTAAGAAACTTGCGACCACGAGGAGAGCGCCGAGAGAGATGCCGATACGGCGCTTCACAGTTTTTGTCATAACTCTTTCAGCATAGCACCTAAGCAAAGAGACGCCGTTTTTTACTAAGCTCCCTATGGGGACAACAAATCATATCAGCGAGAGAACAAAAAAACTGAGGCATGTTACATTTCATATACTGACTTTTGATGAACTTTGAACCCCATGTCACTACCTGCTATTAAAATAGACAGACTTAATTTCTACTACGACTATAAAACGCCGTCTGAGACGCTCGCACTCAAGAATATAAATTTGGAAGTCGCGCAGGGGCAATACGTCGTCTTCTTCGGCCCATCCGGATGCGGCAAGACGACGCTCATCTACCTCATCGCCGGTATTACGACCGAGAAGGCCGGTACTGGAGAGATTGAAGTGAATGGCAAAGACGTGCTCAAGCTGTCGAGGGACGAGCTCGCGGCATTTCGACAGACCGGCATCGGCATCATTTTCCAACAATTCAACCTCATTCCCTCTCTCACTGTCGTAGACAATGTGGCGCTTCCTATGACCTTCGTCGGCGTGCCGCAAGAGAAACGGCGAGAGGAGGCACACAAGATACTCGCGCGGCTTGGCATGGACGAATTCGCCGAGCGCTATCCATCAGCACTCTCGGGAGGACAGCAGCAGCGCGTCGGCATCGCGCGAGCGCTTGCTAACAATCCGCCTATCATCATTGCAGACGAACCTCTGGGCAACCTCGACTCTGAAAACGCCGAGCATGTGCTGAAATTCTTGAAAGAGTTACAGGAGAAAGACGGTCGCACCATCATCATGGTGACGCACGAAGCGTGGAGCGTGCGCGATGCTGATAAGATTATCTATATAAAAGATGGTGCACTCGTCAAATTCACCGAGTCGCCAAAAAAAGCAAAGGACGCTATTCCTCCAGAGTTCCCTCTCACCTCGGACCTGTATCGAGAATTGTATCCGGACCTCACCTCCACCGAGCTCATGGTGAAGGCCCTTTCCAATCTGCTGCTTCGCGGATTCTCAGCCGATGAGATTAAGCGTTTCGAATTTTTCTTGGGAGAACGTCTTTCTGGAAAAATAGATGCCACGACATTCGAAAAATTCCTCGACAAGTCGTACAAAGATGAGGGTGTCGGTCTCTGGAAGCAGCGGGCTGTGAAGCTTGCAGCGCTTACCGAAGATCTCATCACTGAAAAACAGCGACTCACGGATATCTATGCGACACTTGAGAAGAATCCGAATGTCTCGCTCACTGAAGAAGTCCGTTTGCTCCGCGAGTGGATACTGAAAGATTATCGCGGCGCGATAAACGAGCAGAAACAGCAGCGCCTCAATGAAGCTATCTTGGGGCGTGTGCGCGGAAATACGACTGCTGAAAATTTCCGTACTTCGGTCAACCTGGCCTTCTCAGAGGGCGGCATCGGACTACCCTTCCGCACAACACAACGTATTTCCGAACGACTCGAATCGGCACTTGCACTTGGACACGCCGGAAGTATCGGCGATGCGCTTGCCTCGTCCATCGGTGCGCCCACGAAACCTCCTCTCACTGTTTTGAAAGCACAGACTGAGTCGGAACTTCTTCTGCCGCCCGGGGAGAAAGACGAGAAATAACCTATGCCAAAACGCTCCATTTCATTCCTAGATCTCGTACGGCTCTCTCTTCGTATTTTCAAAACGAAACCGACTCGCACATTCCTCACCATCCTCGGCATGTCGGCGGGCATTAGCACCGTCGTCTTCCTCGTGTCGCTCGGCTACGGCTTGCAGTATATCCTTATTGGCAAACTCATCACGACACAGGATTCGCTCATCACACTCGCTGCCTCGTATCCGGTGGAAAGCGGATTCTCCATCAGCTCGACCACGATCGGAAATATAAAGACACTACCAAATGTTTCTGAGACCAGTGCCGTGGGAGAATTCTCCGGTCAAATTGCGGTAGGCGACAAGAACGGCCTCTTGCCTACCATCCAAGTTGCCGATTTAAATGTGTTCCGTCTATCGGGAATCAGTCCTGATGTCGGAGTATCGCTCCGCGAGAATCATAACGACATTGTCCTTTCCAACCAAGCGCTACAGCTCATTGGACTTCCTGCCGATTCGACGACGCTCGGTAAGGAAGTGCAGATACAGGTCTATGTCCCCAATCCTGATGGGACGATAACGAATATCGCCGTGCCACGATCTCTCACCGTTGTCGGCATCATCAGTGATAGTCAGGAGCAGCCTATCGCCATCATCCCCGCGAGCGAAATGCCCGTGCCGATCTCTGCGTATAAACAGGTGTACATAAAAGCGAAAGATGCCGCGACGCTGACTGGCCTCCGCGATGTACTCGTCAAACAAGGTTTTATCATTTCTGCAAACATAGACCTCGTCACTCAGGCTCAGAAAATAACCAACGTCATCACTATCATACTCACGGTGTTCGGCCTTGCCGCGCTCGTCGTGTCTGCAATCGGTATGTTCAACACGATGCTCATCGGGTTCATCGAGCGCACGTATGAGGTCGGCGTGATGAAAGCCATCGGCGCGACCGACAGCAATGTGCAGGATCTCTTCCTCATGGAATCAGCCGTCATTGGCGTGCTCGGCGGCGGCGGAGGCATATTGATCGGGCTTGGCATTGGGCAGATAGTAAATTTCATACTCAATTTCGTTTCTGCTCAAATGGGCGGCAAATCCTTCAATCTGTTCATTCTGCCGTTCTGGTTCGGTATGGCCGTCTTCGTGCTGTCGGTCGGCATCGGCGTCATCGCTGGGTTCCTACCCGCGCGCCGTGCAGCGAAACTTTCGCCGCGCGCGGCGTTCGCTCGGAAATAACTATGGAAGACGAAACTCCAACACCGAACATCACTCTGACGACTATGAAGGCGCCGACGCAATGCACTCTCTGGAGCAGGAAGAATCTCACTCCGCTCGACCTCAACCTAGAGTTGGTGAAGGTATATACCCGGACGTCGCATATCGAACGAGACCTCCTCAAGTGCCGAGAATGCGGCCAACTCTATTTCCATGATTGGTATGAGCATGTGAATTTCAACCATGACGCCGCAATGTACGATACCTACATACCGGTGGAAACCGAGGCAGAAATAGAAACGCTTTCAAACATCGAGAAATCGGCAGATCTCGCAGACTACGTTCCTCAATTGCATGGAAGCTTTACGAATGATCGCAACGACGATTTGAAATGGGTGACGGAGAAATATGCTTAGGCCCAACGGAGTGGGAATCTGAATAGATTTCTGCTATGGTAAACCGTGTTCGCGCTCCTAGCTCAGTTGGTTAGAGCGTTCGCCTCACACGCGAAAGGTCGCAGGTCCGAATCCTGCGGAGCGCACAA
>DIZH01000026.1:0-14244 GCA_002429325.1 Patescibacteria group bacterium UBA6033
GCCCACCTGTGTCGGTTTGCGGTACGGTTGTCTCTAGAGTTGATGCACAGAAGCTTTTCTTGGAACCGCGCTTTGCACCCTTTCTCCCTCCGTAGAAGGAAATTGCGACATTGCTTGGGATAGTGTGTACCGGATTTACCTAATACACGCCCTCACAACGCCGACCGGAATCCAATAACCGGCAGTACATACAGCAGTCCGTCCCTCCTTAGCCTCTAGAAACAGTCAGGGAATATTAACCCTGTGTCCATCGGGTGCGGCTCTCGCCATCCCCTTAGGCCCGACTAACCCTCAGATGATCACCATAGCTGAGGAAACCTTGGGCTTTCGACGTGCGGGGTTCTCACCCGCATTGTGGTTACTTGTACCGGCATTCTTACTTCTGTACGCTCCACCACGGGTTACCCCTTAAGCTTCATAGCGAACAGAACACTCTCCTACCGCGTATCACTTCTCGAAAGAATTGACACACCCGCAATTTCGGCACGACATTTAACCCCGATCATCTTCGGCGCAAGGACTCTCGATGAGTGAGCTGTTACGCTTTCTTTGAATGGTGGCTGCTTCTAAGCCAACATCCTCACTGTCTATGAGTCCTCACTTCCTTGTAAAGTACTGAATGTCGATTTTGGGGCCTTAATTGGCGATCAGGGCTCTTCCCCTCTCGATCGATGGAGCTTCGCCCCCACCTTCTAACTGCCGCCCGGGCACGTGGTATTCGGAGTTTGATAGGGGCCACGAGATTTCTCCCTGTTGGTCCCTTCCAGTGCTCTACCCCCACGTACACATATATGGCGACGCCAGCCCAAAAGCTGTTTCGGAGAGAACCAGCTATTCCCAGATTCGATTAGCTTTTCACTCCTTGCCACAAGTCATCCCAAGGCGTTGTACGACCAACGGGTTCGGGCCTCCATGTGTCTTTCGACACACTTCACCCTGCTCATGGCAAGCTCATCTGGCTTCGGGTCGTATATATCCTACAATCGCGCTATTCACACTCGGTTTCCCTTAAGCTCCATCCCGTAAGGATTTAGCTGCGCAAGATATACACACTCGCCGGCTCATTCTTCAATAGGCATGCCGTCACGGATGCAAGCATCCGCTCCGACCCCTTGTAAGTACACGGTTTCAGGTCTATTTCACTCCCCTCTCGGGGTTCTTTTCACCTTTCCCTCACGGTACTGGTTCACTATCGGTCATTGGACGTATTTAGCCTTACCGGTTAGTTCCGGCAGATTCACTCGAGCTATTCGTGTCTCGAGCTACTCAAGAATAAGAACAAGAGTTGTTTGTATTTCACATACGGGGCCATTACCCTCTGGGGCGCTGCTTCCCAGCAGCTTCTGCTATACAAACATTTTGTAACTCTTCTCGTACAAGTACGATGTTCTCATCTTACAACCCCACAATCCGAAAACTGTGGTTTGGGCTTTTCCCTTTTCGCTCGCCGCTACTCGGGGTATCACGAGAGTCGCGTTCCCTTCAAACGAACATACGCTTGAAGAGAACGCAACTCCTATTGTTCTCTTTTCCTCCTGGTACTGAGATGTTTCACTTCCCAGGGTTCGCTTCTCGTGGACGTTACTCCACGGATTTTCAGTTCAAGACTGAAAGGGTTTCCCCATTCGGAGATCTCCGGATCAAAGGCTACAAACCGCCTCCCCGAAGCTTTTCGCAGGTTAGTCGCGTCCTTCATAGCCGTCCAAGGCCAAGGCATCCACCGTGCACTCTTATATCTCTCATGCGGAACTTTGTATACCACAATCATTATTTGCAATCTGCCCGTCACACTTCTGCAGTGTGGCGGGTCAATTACCTTTGCATATTCGTATGTCAAAAGACTGTGTCCCCCATTCGAAACGAAAACCGCCCTAGGGGCGGTTTTCGTGTGCTCTGTGCACCCGGGCCTTACGGCCTATCCGCTCCTAAAAATGGTTGTTTTCGGTTCGTAGACACGTAGAGGGAGTATAGACGAGGGCGTCTGGGGCGTCAAGCTTTTAAAAGGAAAAGCGGCTCTACCCAGTGGGTGCGACGCTTTTTCCTTGAAAACCGCGAATTCCAAGGCTAAGAATGTGCAATCAACACATTCACGCTTTGCGTTGTCGTTTGTCCATTGGCACCCTGACACTCGAGCGTGATCTGCTTCGAGATCAACATAGCCGCAGTCGCCGACCCGCTAAGCGGCGCACCGCCCAGCGCCCAGTCGCCGAAATTGATGAATGTACAGGTTGTCGCATTTGATGTTGACCAGGCAATAGTTGAGAAACCGCCGGAATTGACTGTCGATGGCGTAGCAGTGAGGGAGATTGTCGGCGCAGGAGCCGTGGTGGATAAGATCTTCACCTGTACGACATTGCTCTTGCCGAAATTGTTCGTGACGTACAGGCCGTAACTCTGGCCCGGAACAAGAGTAGAAGGCACAGAGAAGTAGATAAGGGTATCTCCAGTCTGGGTTACCGTTGTCTGCATGTCTCCGATAAACACGACTGCCCTCGTTAAGTTAGTTCCAGAGATTGATGCCGATCCACCGGCATCCATCTCGAAGTTTCCAGCGGCTTTCGCGCTAGTCGAAGTGATGGTCGGGGCTGCGGAGATCAGTGGCGATGGTGAGATAGTCGGCTGAACCGGCGGTTGAGTCGTCACCGGGGCGCTGATGTGGCCGAGGCCGTGGCAACCGTAAAGTGCATTCAACTTTGCACGCGTCATTGGACCAACATAGCCGGTCTGGCGAATGCCGTAGTGGGACTGAAAGGCGACGACATCGCCGGCATTATTCTCAGTAAAGAGCGAGGTGTTGCCGGTAGTATCAATACCAGAAGTAGTGAGAGCTTGGTTGAGGGCTGAGACATCATCCCCATTATTCCCTACGGTAAGATCGGTATTCCAATCGTGGCAAAATGCGGAGCTGCCACTTGTGCTCGGCGTGCCACCATTCAGTGCTGTGGTGACGTTCACTATCGTTCCCGCATCAGCGCCGAAGGCAGAGAGTAGCGAAAGGATGGATTGGATCTGTACGCTCGTGAGTCCTGCAGCGTAGGTAGCGACCGGAGTAATGAGAATGCCGAGAGAAAGCACGGCACCGACGATGTATTTTTTCATGCAGGATGATAGGAATTAGTAACAGGATGAATCATACAATTTTCATTAAAAAAATCAACTGCCGGCAGTGCATAACAAAAACGCTCCCCATCAGGGGAGCGTTTTTGAAGATTTAAGAGATTTAATCTCTGATCTCTGACTGAAGACGGTCGATATAGTGTTCGGCTGCCTTCTGTCCGCCGAGGCCGAATGCGAGGCCAACGGCAAGCGAGACTGCGATAACAACGCCCGTAAAGAGTGTCTGTACGAATGCCGTTGCAACATTCAGCTGCGCAAGCGCGGCGAGAAGCGCAAAAATCCAGATGGAGTATTGCGCAACCTTGCCGAGGAATCCTGCGGCATGAAGCTGTGCTGCCCGTGCTGAGCCTTCGACAACGCGTCGTGCTGCATCAGCAACAATCGCTGCGACAAGCAGGATAAGGACAGAGACGATGACTTGTGGGAGATACCCGAGGACAACATCGCTAATGAAGAGGTTGACTGTCGTGAGGTGGAGCACATCAAGCGATGCGACCAAGAAGACGATAATGAAGAACCACTTCACGAGTGCACCGAGGAACTTTCCTGAAGAGAGCCCAAAACCAGCGCGCGACAGCACTTTCTCAAGTCCTGTTGCCTTAAGAGCCTGGTCGACACGGAGCGCGTTCACAATCTGCTCGACGACACGGCCCACGCCCACGCCCACGAGCCAGCCGACAATAAAGATAACGACGGCTATGACGAGATTCGGTACGAACGCCACTAGCCCGTAGAAGAGATTCTGGAAAGACTGACTCAGCACATCTGCCCATGTAGTTAACACCATGTTAGATAATACGTTGTTTATATGGTTAATGACTCGCCCATTCTCTGCGAGCTTCTGCCATAAAGTATAGCATTTTTAGAGCCCTATCTTATCCAAGAGAATCCGGTGTGGATAGTCGAAAACGTCCCGCAAAAGCCGGTCATAGACGCCACGGCGGTATCGGAAATCAGCGGTAGGAAAGGAGGCATAGCGTATCTCGCGACCAAGTTCAGCCTCAAGACCTCGAACGGCCGTGGCGAGTACGCGTTCTTCTAGATGGTCACCTGCGATGAGCAAATCGATCTGGGGCTCAATCATGCCAGTGAAAAGTCCCGAAAGGACGACGAGGCGGATGCTCCCTGCCCTCTTTATGGCTGCGAGGATATCTTTTGGGCGGACGCTTGTCGATTCACGGATGAACGTGTCGAGTGCGGCAAGATGCTCGAAACGAGGATTCACCTGGTATCGCGCTGCAGCGCGAGAGCCTTTCTTCCGCACCAGGCCGGCAGCCGTTAGGTCCGCGAGTTCGTGACGTACCGTATCAGCGGCGAGCTTCGTACGTTCAGAGAGCTGGGCGAGCGTGAAGCCAGAATTCTGATTAAAGACGAAAAGGCGGAGGAGGCGGAGGCGGGCGGCCGAACCGAAGATTTTTGCGAGAGGCTCCATCCCGTTAGAAATAGGACGCGGACGTGTTTATCACGCCGTACCCTATCCGATTACTGTATCCCGAAAAGGCCGCCTGAAGGGCAGATGGATTTTCGTGTCCGCGATTTCTAACGGGATCCATGGATGAGGCTAGTGTACGGCTAGCTTGGGCAAAACGCAAAAACGCGTTCCGCCTCTGGCGGAACGCGTTTTTTGTTGCGTATTGTAGGGTTGTTCGAGAGCGCCCTGCCCCAGACTCTCTCCTTGTTACGGGCTCGCACTACATCTGCCTATTCGGCGCGTGCTCGCCCGGAGAGAGACGGGGCCTCCGCAAAGGTTACGTTGAAGTAAGTTTACTTCAACGTAACCTTTGCTCCGGCATCCGTGAGCTTCTTTGCGAGCTCAGCAGCGTCCTCCTTCTTCATACCTGTCTTCAACATTGAAGGGGCGGCGTCGACGAGGTCCTTCGCTTCCTTGAGACCAAGCGCGAGCGCTTCCTTCACGACCTTGATGACAGCAATCTTCGATGCGCCAGAGTCAGTGAGTTCGACATCAGCAGTCGACTTCGCTTCCTCATCGGCACCAGCGGCTGCAGGGCCTGCAACAGCGACTGCGGCGGCGCTGACACCGAACTTCTTCTCAAGCACTTTCACGAGTTCAGAAAGTTCGATGACGGTCATCGCTTCGACTTCCTCGACGAGCTTCTTGAACTTTGAGGGAACTTCTACTTTCTCTTCTGCTGCCGGGGCAGCATGGTGAGCTGCAGGAGCGTGCGCAGCCGGAGCTTCCGCTTCGGCGACTGGAGCTACAGCAGCTTCCGGATTCATTTCATCAGCCATAGTAATGATAGTAAGTTATTAAGCCTTCTGTTCACGAATTTTATCGAGCGCGACCACGAATCCTTGGATAGGACTGTTGAGGACATTGACGAACATTCCGCGCAAGACAGGCATTGGTGGAATGGTCGCAATAGCGGTCATCTGTGCCGCATCGACAAAAGCACCATCAAACACACCACCAAGAAGGGTGAGCATGCCTTTCAGTTTCTTGCCGAACTCGTACACGCCGCGCGACGGAGCCGTGACATCGGTCGATGTCCATGCAACCGCGACTTCGCCTGGAAGTTCTGGAAGCGTACCCGTATAACCCTGAGTTTCAAGAGCTTTGCGGATAAGCGTCTTCTTCGCGACATACAACTGCACACCTGCGAGCGCAAGATCTTTGCGCATCTTTGAAGAGACCGCGACGGTGAGCTTCGTAAAACCAACGAACGTCACTGCTGACGCTTCGCTAAAAGCGTCATTCAATTTTGCGACGATTTCGCGCTTCTTATCTTTTGATATTGCCATACGATGTATTTCGTACGAACGAAATAAAGGAGAGTTCGACCGGTTATCTCGAGCAATTCGAGAGGTCTCGCCTCGGCAGGTCTTATGCTGATTTCGCCTAGAATCTTCTTAGACAAAATCGGCGCCCACTGTCTTCGGTTCGTACAAGACGCACTCTAGCAGAGCCGAGCGGAAATGTACACTTAGGGCATCGCAGCGCTCGCCGCATGGAGCGCAATGAGCGCGGTCGCTATGATGACTGCAAAACCTGTCGAGAACTTCACGAATTCCACAAAGAATGGGAGCGCGCGGCGCTCCGCGGCGCGCAGGCTTTCTTTACTTTTTTGATTGTTCATCCCATTAGAAGTTCCCATGCAAGTAATACTAGCAAACTAATTGATTTCTGCGATTACCGTCCCGTCAACGAATACGAAGCACGCATTGAACTTCTACCGGGACAAGTAGGACTGGATTTTAGCGAGATCGGATGCCGCAGCAGCATCGGTCGGATCAAAGCGGACTACTTCCGACAGGAAGTATGCGGCATCGGGAAGGTCCAGTATATTCTCATAATACACTGCAGCACGTCGCGCGGTTTCCAAGTCGCCCGCATAGTATTTCTTCCCTTCCGCTGCCGAGACTGCTGCCTCTTTTATATTGCCCGACGCATACTCAAGTTGCGCTAGTACATAGTACGGTTCTGAAAGGGCCGGTACGAGCGCTATATAGCGCGTCAAGAGATCATGCGCAGCAGCATATCCAGCGGTTCGGCCTGTTGAACCGACAGGATAGCTATTCCCTTGTATAAGCGAGAGGTTCGTGAGAATGAACCACGGTTGTGCACGCTTCGGCGACAGGCGTATGGCCCGCTCGAGCGCTGAAGAAAGAAGGCCTTGGTCGACTGACTCCGTCTGCGGAGCGAGCACGAGCACATGAGCGAGATAGAGCGCGATGCGGGCGTCATATGGATACCGATTGAAGTCCGTCTTTACAATGGAAAGCGTTGCCTGATACGCGTCAATGCGTGACTGTCCCTGTAGCGCGCTCGCTTGGTTATTTGCATACATATCATAGGCCTCATAGCCGTATTCGAGATCGCCATACGTCCCGAGCGCGAATCCGCGCGAGAGATACTGCACTTCTTTCGACACATCAGTTATCTGATAGTGATACGCTTGCGCAAGATCATACGCTGCTTGAAGTGGCCGGAGCGAGACTGGTACAAGAAGGAGAAGGAGTGCAACGGCGACTACCCACGAGACATACTGCGTCCACGAGGGAAATGGGAGAGTATACGGAGCAGTATCTTCAATCGAGAGGGCAAAGGATCCTGCAAGGAGCGCAAGCAAGAGCCAGAATGAAGAGATAGTATCGAATACGAAGAAGTTCTGTACTGCGTAGGTCACCGCGAGAAGTGTGATAATGACCGCGTACTGTCGCTTCTCTTGTCGTAGGAAACGCAGCGCGGTCGTGAAAAATGCTGCGATGAGTGCAAGATAGAGCAGTAGTCCGCCAATGCCGTACTGAGCAGTGTAGTCGAGGAACGCATTGTGCGAACGGTCGAACCACTGCTCAGATATCTGCGTCGGGTCGTAAAAGCGATTGAAGAGCACATCAATATGCTCAGCCCCGACGCCAATCCAGGGACTCTTCCCTATTTCACCGAACATGTTCTTCCAGATGAACAGGCGGCTTGCAACATCTCCTTCCGCAGTTGAAATAGATGCGATACGCGAGATGGGAGCAAAAGGAACGTTCGCCAATTCAGCTCGAAAGACAAAGAAAAGACCTCCGAGCGCGAGGATCGCCACAAGAATCCCCACTGACCATGTGCGCCGCCTCCCTTTTCCCATAAGAGCGAGATATGCGCCGTACACAAGAGCAGCAACAGCAAGCGCAAGCATCGTACCGCGAGTCGCCGTGAGAACAATGGCAACCACTTGAAGCACCGCGCCACTGTACGCCGCTTTCCGCCATAACTTCGAAAGCGTTTGCGCTCCTGCAAGCGTCGCAAAGAACGTGATGCCGAGATATCCTGCAAAGAATGCTGCATTCCCGAGCAAGCTTCCGATGCGGCCACCACCAAGGAGCCATTCGCCAATGCCATAGAGCGCAACAAAAGTGCCTATGACAGATACGCTGTATAGCAGTCGCGTGACAAAGGTTCTCTCAGCCGAAAGGACGATGAGATAGAAACTGGAAACAGCACAGGTCAGCATGAGGAGCCCGTCACCGCGCACGAACAAGCTCCAGAAACTGCGATAGAAATCGATGCCTACCATCGAGGCGGCATACGCAAGCACAAGAAGCGCAGCAGGGACCCATGCCTCCCACCGCTTCAGTCGATGCCAATAGAATGTATGGCCGTAGCTCAGAAGGATGCCGAACACCCCGAGAGAAATGAAACTGAGTGCATAGAAAAGCAGTGTCTTCGGTACGAGATAGGGATAGATAAGTTCCCCCCAAATAACGACAGGCAATATGATCGGAGCAAGTAGGAGCCACGGATAGATCCTCTTGAGGTATTTCATTGTTTCGCCTGGAGTCGCACTATCTCAGCATCAATAGCCGACGTATCCTTCCCTGGAGAAAGAAGCTTCGCACGCTGCCATGCTGCTATCGCATCAGAGTATCGCTTGAGTCCAGTGAGCCACTCGGCTTCTATCGCCAAAATAGGGGCAGTATCACCAAATTGCGTACTAGAGTCGGTAAATGCAGCAAGAAGCCGCGCGGAATCATTCGGGAATTGACGGGTCAAATAGGTGAGTCGCTCGATGTGGTACTCGATCTGTCCAGGTTCAACTGCAACCGCTTTCCCATATGCATCCGCGGCGGTCTCGTAGGCACCAAGCTCATCCATCAAGTGACCTAGGTTTGCATACGCGAGACCTTTGGTCGTATGAATGGCCACGGCACGATTGTAGTTGTCGTAGGCCGCTTTGCCGTCGCCCTCCAGATTCTTGTCATTGCCGATGCCGATATAGAGATCGTAATCGTCATACTGCCCTTTCCCAAGCAGACTTTGCAGATGCGCGATGTCAGCATTTGCTTGAGAGATGAGCGTATCATTCCCTGTATACGCGCCCTTGAGCGTCCACGTGGCAATAGAATCTTTTGCATTGATAGGAAATGATGGGACCCGATTGCGGTACGAGATCCAGCCCGCTGCCCCAAGAACTCCAATAAAAAGTACAACAACGCCGCCCAATACCCACTGTTTCTTCGATAGATTCATATACCGACCAGCATACCATAGGCTGAATTCGCTTTCCTTCCTGCCAATCAAGCAAACAAAAAACCACCCCGAAGGGTGGTTTTTTGTTTGCTAGGCCAATATCCTAGCTGGTGATTCCTTTCAGGAATTCACTCGAAGCGTTAACTACTTAGAGTAGCTGATTGCGTTCGACGTGAAGTTCTTGAGGAGGTAACCGTTGGTCCAGTCAGCTGTCGAGATGTTGTGTACACCTGCGACACCTGAGCGGTCAGACCAGCTCGTGTTGCCACCGCCAGAAGCTGCAACGTTTGCAGCGAGAGCTGACGAATCGGCCGCGAGGCTGATAGTGACGGTTGAGCCAGTAGTGAAGCCGGTGACAGTGCCATAGAGGTCATAGACCTTTGTAGCTCCTGCTGCGACCTGCTGATACTTCGCCGCCGATGCATTCTGCGTCAAGTCAACCGTAATAGTGTTGATTGTCGTCGAAGCTGACGTCGAGTTGTTGTCCACCAGGAGTACGCCTGTGGCGTCATCCGTGATGTACGCGCTCGTGATCGTAGCCGAAGTGGTTCCGATGTTGAACATGAGGTGTGACCACTCAATAGCGCCTGCAGGGTCAGCAGTGATGCTGAACTTGTAGATCGGCGAGCCCGTTGCTGGGACCGACGACGACGGTGTGATCATTGCGAAAGTCGGAACCGACTTGCGCACGTAGAACGTACCGTTGCTAGAGAGGATTGCACCAGCGTTGATGAGCGTCACGGAAGAACCAGCACTGTTAAGTGCGCGGAACGTTCCATTACCGCTTGCAACACCACCCTGGTCAAGCTTGACCTTGATGCCTGAACCCGATGTTGCGCCTGATGCGATGGTCGGTGTACCGACGGACACATCGAGGTTAGCTGAGTCGTTTGCAGGGACGTACATCGTGAGACCAGTGAAGGTCGCCGTTGCGTACGCATTTGCTGCAGTGACTGAGAGCGGCTGGGTAGCCGTCTGAGTTGCACCATTGACGTCCTTGTACGTGAGCGTCACGTTCGTAACTGAGGTCGCTGCGCCGTTCGGAACGAGAATCGCAAGATTCTGGACCGTGTAAGCGGAGTTGCTCGCTGCGAAGTTGAACTCACCGACGTTCACCGAGCTTGCGCCCGCGATAACGTTCGTGCTTGTCGGATCACCCGCACCAGTAGTCGCGGTGAGCGTGCCACTACCGACCGTGATGGTCTGAAGCGGTGTCGAAGCGGCTGATGTCGAGATACCGGTCAAGTCACCTGTACCGCTAGTCGATGTCGTAATCGTGGCCGTGATAGGACCTGCGTTGGCACCCGAGAGGATGTTGCCGTAGATACTGATGGTCTTGGTCGACGATGTAGGGACATCGAGCGTGACTGAGAATGAGTTGCTGGTGTCGTTTGGCGTCGAGATGGTCGAGCCGAGCTGAGCACCCGTCGCGTCATCCTTCAACATGAGGTTCGTGATCGACGCTGCATTGCCCGCGACAAGCGAGAATGCAATCGTGTTGACCGTGACACCTTCTGTTGAGCCGGTTGAGAGCGTGAACGAACCGAGCTTCGCTCCGATCGCGCCTGCGATTATCGTCTGGCTACCGTAGCCAGAGTACTTGTTCGCGGTAAGCGTTGAAGACGAGACTACGATGCCATTGCCGGTTGAGTCAGAACCCGGAACAGTTGTTGAACTAAGCGAGGACTGGCCCTGCGCGTTGCTGGCAACTGAGACGAGTGTGACCTTTACCGTGTCACCCGTGGTGAGATTTACGCTTCCTGACGTCTTTGCATCTGCATAGACATCAACAGTAACGGTCTGACCAGCTGGGAGGATGAGTGATGAGCCCATCGCGAAGTCAGTCTTGTTGGTGTGCGCAACTGTGTACTGGCTGATGTTATGAGTAGAACCAACCTGGACACCGTTGAGGTAAATCTTGCCGTTTGCAAGACCGCCGACACTGTCAACAGCACCAGTTGAAAGGGTCGAGCTTGCTTCGACGTAGAGGTCAGAAACCTTCACGTTCTCACCGGATGCAAGCATGTTGAAGGAAGCCCACTTCACATTGGAAGCGCCTACTGCAACAGACTGATTCGGAGAGGTCGGGCTAAGCGAGACCGAGACACCGGCTGAACCGGAGACCGAGTTCATAGTGACAATTGATGTCGTCACTGCGCTGAATGGGTTGGACCCAAGGAGCGGAGTAACTGGCTGGCCGAGCTGGTTGTCGACAAACATAGCGTCAGACGAGCGCTGGACTGAGAACACAATAGTCTTGCCAGCACCGCCGATAATGTTCGCGAGAACCTTCACGACATGGCTCTGAGTCGAAAGCATGACCGGAGCAGCCGAGAGGTCGAAGGTGACCGTGCGGTCTGCACCCATCACTGGGACTGTTGCGCCTGCCTGTACACCATCTACCATAAGGCGGAGGTTGATGAGGTTAGACGAGTCATTCGAGCCGATGTTGGTGAACATCATCGACGAGAGCTTTACCGCATTGGTCGAGACACTCACTGTGTCCTGCCATACTGGGTAGTCGTTCTGCGGGCTGATAGACGGAGCTCCTTGCGGCTGCGGACTAGTGCTGTAAGCAACTGTCGCGAGCGATGCTGCGGAGATAGTCTGGTAGCCAGAATTTATCGGGAAGCTAACCGAAGAGTCGAGCGTACCGCTTGAAGAAGCGGATACGAGCGACACACCGATCTGCTGTCCTGATGTAGTGTCAGCGATATCCGAGCGAACCGAAACCGTATAGACACCGCCTGCAGGTACCGTGAAGAGACCGGCTGCGTTGCTGTACGAGAACTGGCTTGCTGAGACACCGGCCGAATCCGTGATGCGCGTTACCCCGTTGTAGAGGTAGACGTTCGTCAAGGTCGAGTCATTGCTGACACCGATGCGCTTGAAGGTAAGGCCCGTGACATTAATCGGGGCAGAAGTTGGGTTCGAGAACGTGAAGTCCGCGAGGTCGCCAATGCCCTGCTTCTGTACGAGTACCGAACCGTTCGGTGACGTTGCTGAGAGAGCGACCTTAAGGCCGTTCCCTGTGCCAGCAGACGGACCTGTCGTGGTGGTGGTTGTTGAACCGCTACCGCCGCCGAGGTTGAACGCTGCGCGAGAGATGGCACCGAAGTAGCCAACTGCAGGAGCAATGTTCTTCGACGACTGCCACGAAGCAACTGCGGTACGAGTCTGGCTGCCGAAGTAGCCAGTCGCACCTGCAGGAATCGTGAAGCCTCCGGCGATAAGCGCCTGCTGGAGACAAGTCACTTCCATGCCAGTTGAACCGATCGTGAGATTCTTCGAGAATGAGCAAGCGGCGCCGGTTGAGGTCGTCGTTGTCGTGGTCGAAGGTGTGCCGC
The DNA here is from genome assembly GCA_002429325.1 of Patescibacteria group bacterium UBA6033. Lineage (GTDB taxonomy): Bacteria > Patescibacteriota > Minisyncoccia > Phycocordibacterales > Phycocordibacteraceae > C7867-001. The sequence goes on from DIZH01000026.1 coordinate 12,439, forward strand.
CCGTGAGGGAAGCCTGGACGTTTGCGATAGTGGTGCTGTCAGCACCGAACGACGAGAGAAGCGAGAGAATCGACTGGACCTGGGAATTCGTCAAAGCTGCTGCATGCGCCATAGGTGCAAGCGAGAGCATTGACGTCGCCATTGCGAGTCCGGTCGCTACTGCTGCGACTTTCGCCATCGCTTTTGTAGTTACCATGTTCATAACAATTGTTAATTATTTTAGGAGCACATTTGAGTAATCAAGTTAGTTCGTACCACAAAGAGTACTTCACGAAACATAACCGTGAAGACACTCCTTGTTTCGTTAGTCGCACACACAAACACAGCGCACGTTTCACTTTTACACTACCCCACAGCGCACGGCATCGACCAGTGCGCCATGGGTTAGTTGGCAAGGGTTGAGGTGACTTTGCTAAAGTCACTATTCAGTTATCAAAGTACGCCCTTCAGGAACAAACAGTGTCCCCGCAAGGACTGCCATTCAGTATATAGCGGAGACAAGCGTTCTCAGGTGTTGATGTGTGGATAACAATCGAATGGCAGGCATGGAAAAGAGACCGTTTCCGGCCTTTTTTCTTACCTATACCCGAGTTGCTACCACGTACACCATACTAACAGAGACGTAGTGAAGAGTCAAAACTTTCCAGGCTCTCTATATATTGGTGAAAATGGCCTTTAAAAGGCTCACGGAAAAGTTTAATCTAAGCGAGCGAATACGTACTCCAGCGGCGCTCTCCCTGCTTCACCACAATGCCGGTTTCGATAAGCGCAGAAAGTTCGCGCTGAATCGTTTTTTCAGATACGCCGCGTATCAGCGTCGAGATGTCTTTAATGCTCACTTTGCCTTTGTTTTGTATAACGGACATAACCGCTTCGCGTCTGTCCTTTATAGGACTTTGCACGGTTCCTGTAGTGTCCTTTAGATGTCCTTTATTAGAAGGGGCGGTTTTGCGCGGCGCAGTACGCGCTGGGACCGAGAAGATCTGATGGGAGACAGTGCGCTCCGAAGTATCTTTTTTGAGTGCTGTCTTTGCAATACCGGAGAGTGTCGGAGCCTCGTCCAGGAACAGTCTTGGCTCTTCATATGCAGCAACTTCTTGAAGCAAAACATGAGCTTCGTGAGCTATGAGTTCAGCGTTCATCGCCGAAAGAAGTCCTCCTGTCCTCGCAATCGAAAGCACGCTTGAGAGAGCGAGAAGTTCACGGGAAAGTGCGGTTCGCGCGATGCCTGGTGCAAGCACGGCGGCGTCGACCAGGCCGATTGCAATGGCATCAATGCGATTGCGGAGCGAAGCAGATTCGGAGAATGCTGGTGCGATGAGATGGAGCGCTTTTGCCAGTCGTTCGGCCTTTTTGTATATGAATACTCTACGTATGTCCTTTTCGAATATGTTATTAAATATGCTTTTTTCTAGGACGAAATCAGTACTATTGTGGTTCTTGCCAGGAACAGAAACAGAGTGTCCGTAATTGTGTTGTCCGTTATCTGATGTGGACTGTTTCATATCGTATAAGACAGTATACGTCCGTACTTGGTGCATGCAAGCCTTTCCCCCGAAAGCGTAGCTGCGCTGCGCCGTACGATGGTACAATATAGGTATATATGAGCCGCAAGAGCAGCAATGTACGACGCGAGCGTGCGCAGAGGAAAGAAGTGAAAGAATATGATGCCCTTATTCGCTATGCCTCGACCATTGTCCTTGTCGCTGCGGGGGTACTCTTCCTTCTCTCTTTGTTTGGTAAAGCAGGCACAGTTGGTTCGGCACTCTTTACCGGAAGCTACGCCATTGTCGGCATTGGCTCTTT
>DIZH01000026.1:14467-54631 GCA_002429325.1 Patescibacteria group bacterium UBA6033
CTCGAACCGCTGACCACGTCAGGTGCATTACTCATCGCAGCGTCAGTACTTGCCTTTGCAGGACTCTTCCCTGGAGCAGAGTTCGGCGGCTTGGCGGGGACATGGTTCGGAGGGATGCTCTCGGGATTCTTTGGATTCTGGGGTGCCTTCGTACTGCTCATTGCAATCATTTCGATTGGCATTGCCATTGTGACCGATATCGAGGCGCTAGTCATGCTCATGACCGAGAATGTCTCAGCGCTCTGGAAACGTCTACGTTCATCGCGCACTGAAAGCGATGCAGACGGGGATATGGATGAGGAGGACTTTGAAGATGTCGTCGGCGTCCCCGAGACAGACGAGGACATGGATGATACTGCGGAGGAGATACCCCAAGCAGAACATGAGCCCGTCGTGACCATGTTTAATCATCCGACCAGCGTTGGGAGCGGTATAGCGAACTTTGATGCTGAATACGACCCTCCCCCGCTCTCTATTCTCGGTGCCGATAAAGGGAAACCAGGGGTCGGCGATATCAAGGCAAATGCGAACATCATCAAACGCACGTTCCAGAACTTCGGCATCAATCTTGAAATGGACGAGGTTTCCGTCGGACCGACCGTGACGCGCTATGCCGTGAAGCCGGCCGAGGGCGTCCGACTCTCTAAGATAGTATCGCTCGCGAATAATCTTGAGTTGGCGCTCGCCGCTCACCCAGTGCGCATCGAAGCTCCTATCCCAGGAAAATCGCTCGTCGGCATCGAGGTTCCGAATACTACCAAAGCAATGGTCGGCCTTGGCGGACTCTTGTCATCGGTCGAATGGTCAGAGAGTACGAAGCCGCTTCTCGCAGCGCTCGGTCGCGATATCACCGGTACGCCGCACTACGCCAATATTGCGAAGATGCCGCACGGCCTCGTCGCCGGTGCCACCGGTTCAGGAAAGTCGGTCGCTATTCATGCTCTCATCACCTCTCTGCTCTATCGCAATGGCCCGAACCAGCTGCGCTTCATCATGATCGATCCGAAGCGTGTCGAACTCACGGCGTACAATGGCATTCCTCATCTCTTGACCCCTGTCATTACGGACCCGAAGAAAGCTATCTTCGCCCTCAAGTGGGCAGCAAAGGAAATGGAACGACGCTATAACATACTCGAGGCTGAGCACGTCCGAGATATCGAGTCGTACCACACGACTATCTTTGAGCCCGCGAAGAAGCGAGGGGGTGAAGATATTCCAGAGGCGCTTCCCTACATCGCAATCTTCATCGATGAGCTTGCCGATATCATGCATAGCTATCCTCGAGAGCTTGAGTCGGCTATCGTCCGCTTGGCACAGATGAGCCGCGCCGTGGGCATTCACCTCATCCTTTCTACTCAGCGTCCGTCCGTAAACGTCATTACTGGCCTTATTAAGGCCAACGTCCCGACACGCATGGCGCTGCAAGTCGCCTCGCAGATTGATTCACGCACTATTCTCGACGCTTCTGGTGCCGAGAGCCTACTGGGAGCCGGCGATATGCTCTATCTCTCGAGCGATATGCAGAAACCAGTCCGTATCCAGACGGCGTACATCAGTGAAAGTGAAGTGAAGAAAGTCGTAAGCTACATCAAGAGCCACAATGCCGGCGACCTGACGAGCATCGACTTCGGTGGCGCTGGCACTACCGGTGTTCAGTCTATGGACTCGAATGACGTTATCGGCCTCGTTAACGGCAGTTTTGATGACGATATCGATGACGACCTATATGAGGATGCCCGCACAGCAGTCGAAGAAGCCGGACGCGCCTCGACCTCCTACCTCCAGCGCAAACTGAAGATAGGCTATTCGCGCGCTGCACGCCTTATGGACGTGCTTGAGGCTAAGGGCATCATCGGTGCTGCGGACGGGTCAAAGCCGCGCGAGGTCCTCTCAGTCGCGCCAAGCGGCGCCCCCAGCCCTATAGATGAGGAGGTGTTCTAAGTGGGTATGGTCCGCACCCTTATCGCCACGGTACTCCTGATTCTCTTGGGATACGGTCTGATTGAGGCATGGCCGCTTATCCAAGGACCTGCTCTTTCCATCCAATCCCCTACGAACCAAGCTTCCTTCCCAGGAGGCATCGTGACCGTACGCGGGACAGCGTCCCGTATCGCGATGCTGACGCTTGATGGGGCGACGGTGATTCATGACGTCGACGGGACCTTTTCGTCAGTACTTACCTTTCCCCGTGGAGCGTCTATACTTACCTTTGTAGCCACCGACCGGTTCGGGCGACGTTTGACCGCTACCCGTTCCATATTCGTACCTTAATTACTATTACTTCTATGGCATTCGGAAAACCAAAAAAAGAAAAAGTTCTCAAGACAATCACTGCAGCAAGTGCAGACAAAACTGAGAAACAGAAATCTATTGATCAAGCGCTCAAAGATATCCGCACGAAGTTCGGCGATGAAGCAATCACTATCTTCGGCGCAGGCACGCCACAGAAGATTCCTGCGATATCGACCGGCTCAATCGGCCTTGATGCGGCGCTCGGAGTCGGCGGCCTTCCCTGCGGACGTATCATTGAAATATTCGGACCGGAATCCTCAGGTAAGACGACGCTCGCACTCCATGTCATTGCTGAAGCGCAGAAAGGCGGCGGCGTCGCTGCTTTTGTCGACGCTGAGCACGCGCTCGACCCGGAATATGCCCGGCGTATCGGTGTGAAGCTCACCGAGCTTCTTATCTCACAACCAGACACTGGCGAACAGGCGCTCGATATCGTCGAGAGCCTGGTACGAAGCGGGAACGTCGATGTCATCGTCATCGACTCTGTCGCAGCGCTCACTCCGAAAGATGAGATCGAAGGTGAGATGGGTCAGCAGCATGTCGGCAAGCAAGCGCGACTTATGAGCCAGGCGCTCCGCAAACTCACGGCTATCGTCTCGCGTAGCAAGACTATCGTCATCTTCATCAACCAGATTCGCATGCAGATCGGCGTTATGTTCGGGAATCCTGAGACCACTCCTGGCGGCAAAGCGCTGAAATTCTATACGTCCGTGCGCCTCGATATCCGCCGCATCGCGTCTATCAAGAAAGGCGAGGAAGTCGTCGGCGGGCGCGTCCGCGTCAAAGTCGTGAAAAATAAAGTGGCTGCGCCATTCCGCACGACGGAGTTCGACCTTCTCTATAACGAAGGCATCAGCCGCGAGGGAGAACTCATCGCGCTTGGTGAGAAATATGACCTGGTACAGAAATCAGGAGCGAGCTACAAGTTCGGCGAGACACCGCTCGGGCGCGGCTATGATGCCTCTCGCACCTTCCTGCACGACAATAAAGACGTATCGAAGGAGCTTCTGAAGCAGATTAAGGCGAAACTCGCAGAGGGTTAGAGATATTCGGGGCGCACAAAGAAGCTCGCTATAAAGCGAGTGATTTCGCGTACCAAGAAGATCAGTGATACTCCGGTGAGTATGGTGAGCGCCTGCACTATCAGACGAGTGTGGGTAAAAGCGGTAAGCCAGAAGGCGAAGAAAGCTCCTCCGTGAGTGGCACTCGGCATGTTCTCAAACACATGCGCGACCCAGACTTCCCTGCCGATGCCCCACAAAGCCGCAACGACTGTGATGACGACGAGCGTCACGGTGGAAATAACGAGTGTCAGCATGCGAATGAGACGCACCCGCCGCATAACGATGAGCTCAATGTCAGAGGGATTAGCCATAGTGTTGTTCATCATATGCTTCTTTAAATAATTTCTTTGCACGGTGGACGCGCGTTTTGACCGCTGGCACGGACAGCCCTTCCTTCTCGGCTATCTCTTCCTGGCTTTTCCCTTCTATGAATTGCAGCCGCAGTATCTTCGCAGAAGTCTCGGGAAGTCTCGCCAAAGCCGCAATGACCTCATCTCGTATAGAAAGATCTTCGAGGAACTCGGCTCGTGCGTCAGGGAGCGATTCGTAATGTTCCGGCTCAAGTTCAGCTCTGTGGCCGCTTTCCTTGCGCCGCGCCACGTATTTCGTGTAGGCAACACGATTGAGGATGGTGTACATCCACGAGGAGAAACTGGCTCCTTCCTGCGGCCGATATTTGTCCGCATAGAGGTACATCTTGGTGAAAGCATCTTGCACCACCTCCTCTGCGTCCTCAGGGTTTCGCAGGATGGTCCTGGCGCGGCGCAGGAGCGCCGCTTCATACCGGCGTACCAACACTGCAAAAAGCTCTGGCTCGCGCTTAGAACGCGCCAATATCTCCGCATCTGTCAGGGCGTTTACTTCCTCGGCGAAACTTGAAAAAGTCATTATGTCTGTTAGCATACACCAGTCCGCCGTCGGCGGTACTTTTTATAACTCATCCCTCGGGCTTTGAGTTTCCCCTTATACTTAATCCCTTTATACTATTCCTATGGCCGTACTCGCATACAACGAAATCCTCCCGAAGAAGATTATCAATTATAATGACGCTCCGTTCGAAGTGCTTTCTGCGCATATTTTCCGCATGCAGAAGAGAAAACCGGTCAATCAGACCCGCCTCCGCAATATGGTAAGTGGCAGCGTCTTGGAAATCTCGTTCCACTCCAACGAGACAGTGACTGAGGCGGACACCGAACACATGAATGCTGTCTATCTTTACAGCAACGGCAAAGAAAGCTGGTTCGCCGAGGAAGGTAATCCGAAGAACCGCTTCTCCTTCCCTGCCGAGAATGTGCACGACCAAGTGCAGTGGCTCGCACAGAACACCGTCGTCGAAGTACTCACGTATGACGAGAAGCCTATGACCATCAAGATACCCGTCAAGGTTGAGCTCGAGGTCAAAGAGGCGCCGCCAGCAGTGAAAGGTAATACCGTCAGTGGCGGCACGAAACTCGCGACTGTCTCGACAGGAGCCAAGGTCAACGTTCCCCTCTTCATCAACCCGGGCGACATCATTAGAATAAACACAGATACCGGCGACTACGCCGAACGCGTCGAGAAGGCATAATGAAATAAAAAAACCGCTTGAAGCGGTTTTTTTATTTCTCGGTTACTGCACTTAGGCAGCAACGTAAGGAAGGAGTGCCATAAAGCGAGCACGCTTGATGGACTGAGTGATTTCGCGCTGCTTTCCTGCAGGGATGCCCGTGCGCTTCTTCGCGAGTATCTTTGCATGCGGATTGATGAATTGCTTCAAATACGCGACGTCTTTGTAGTCGATGAATTTCTTGAGCTCTATTTCTTCACGTTCAGATTGGTATGCCATATTCAATAATTAAAAAGGAATGTCTTCCGGATTGATTTCTTCGTCAGGATATTTGATGTCCCCTGCTCCCTCGCTCGGAGCCGGCTGCTCCTCGTGCGAGCTTGCTGAAGAGCCTGCGCCCGCAGCTGCTTTCCCGCCATCGGCGCCGAACTGGAAGTTCTCGACAATAATCTCAGTGCGGTAATTCTTCTTGCCAGTCTCCTTATCGTCCCACGAGCGTGTCGTGATGCGACCTTCGATGAAGACTGGGCGACCTTTCTTGCAGTACTGAGCAAGAACTTCTGCTGTGCGACCGAACGCAACAATATTGTGGAACTCCGTTGCTTCCTGTCGCTGTCCGCTCTTGTCCTTGAAGGAACGGTTCGTCGCGAGACCGAAATTAGCTACCTGGCTTCCACCCGGAAGCGCCTTGAGTTCTGGATCACGAGTGAGGTTGCCGTAGAGGAAGACTTTGTTGAGGTACATGATGTGATTATATCGTAGCCGTCTCGATTGCGGCGTCGACCTCTGTGTTTAGCACTTCCTCAGGATCAGACTCAGGTGCCGGAGCCTTCTCGCGAAGCTCATGGACTTCGAGAGCGTGGCGCGCTGCATCCTTCGTCGTAATGAGGTCGATAAAGCGAACAATCGCTTTGTTTGCGTCGGCAGCACTGATAACTTCAGCATGCTGTGGCGCTGTGGTCTCGTAGACGATCCAGGCAAAATATGCGGAGTTGAAGTCACGGCGGCCAGCAACTTCTTGGCGGGAGATGGTGTAGGCGAGCTGGATCTTCTCCGGCTCGACTTCAGCAATAACGGTACCTTTCGAAGCGAGAAGGGTGTGGATGGCCTTATAGGCCTTCTTTACCTCCTCAAGGGGCAATTCTGGGTCGAGGTGGAAACCCAATTCGTATACGCGGGGCTCTGCACCCGTATCCTCGAGTTCGCTCACGAGCACGTCTTCATCCTGATTCTTAGCCATAATTCCCGCATCCTAACACGCCAGAGCGGCACATACAAGAGCCGCGGCTCCTGCCAGACTAGAGAGAGAACATCTTTCGGGAATTCGCCACAAGAGCGAGACGGACGACTTCCCTATCCTCGCCGCGTATCTCGGCAATCTTCGTCACCACGTCTTTGACCGAAAGTGGGTCGTTGCGCTGTCCGCGGCGGCTGAGAGGGGCGACATACGGCGCATCAGTTTCTGAGAGAATACTCTCGAGTGGTACCGTTTTAATAACGGCATCGTAGTCCCGTGCGAACGTAATGACCGCTGTAAAGGAAAGCGTAAAACCGAGCGCAATGAATGCTTGCGCCTCCTCTACTCCGCCCACAAAGAAATGCATGTCGCCGCGCAAGTTGGGATATGTCTTCTTCGCCTCGGTCAGCAGAGCTAGTACATCCGCGTACGCGTCTTGCGTTCCTTTCGTCGGGCGCGAATGAATGATGAGCGGCAAGTCGAGCTCAGCTGCAAGTTGTATCTGGTCATTGAAAATAGCTTTCTGCTTGCGCTTCACTTCTTCTGTCACTTCGGTGGGCCTAAAGTAATCGAGACCGCACTCCCCTATCGCAACGACCTTCGGACTCTTCGCAAGTTCTCGGTACTGCTTCGCTTCATACCATTCATCGGCTTCGTGATTGGGGTGCAAACCGATTGAGGCATAGATATGCTCATATTTCTCCGCGAGCTCTACTGCTTTCTTTGAGGAGTCGAGGTCGCAGCCGACGACGATACCCATGATGCCCTCTTCTTGCATCTCTGTAGCAAGCGCATCTCTATCCTCGTCGTACTGCGCGAACTGCAGGTGGCAGTGCGCATCTATGTACTTAGTCGTCATGCGGGTAGGCGCGGGAAAAGATTCTCCGGTTTTTTGTTCTCCCGCACTGCTTTTTTTATAATCTCGCTCGTCGCAGGCATAAACGGTCGAAGAGCTCTTCCGATGAAATCTAACGTATCAACCATGTCTCCAATCATATTCTTCCCTTCTTCCGGACTTTCTTTCACGAGCTTGAAGGGCTCTTCGCGCGTAATACGCTCGTCAAGAGCTTGGATGTGTAGCCAGACTGAATCCATTGCCCTATTGAACATGAAATCTCCAGTATGATCTGACGCCTCGAGAGGGACTCCCTGGTTAGTTGGCGTGATAGGACCGAGTAGATTACTCTCTGCGAGCTTCATCACGCGCGCAACGAGGTTGCCGAGACCATTTGTAAGATTCGCGGTATACCATTCGTCAAGCCGCTGCCACGTCACGTCTGAATCTTCCGTAGGATGCACATGGCGCAGGAGCATATATCGAGTTGCGTCAGTTCCATACTTCTTTACGAGGTCATACGGACTGATGACGTTCCCGATCGATTTGCTCATCTTCCTATCATCACTCGTGATGAAACCGTGATAGAACACCGCATCAGTGGCTTTGATGCCGGCGGACTTAAGCATCGCCTGCCAGATGAGCGATTGGAAGCGCAGCTGATCCTTCCCCGCTACCTGGAGAGTCTTCCCTCCTTCCCAGTATTTCTCGAAATTACCCTCTGCATCACCCGGCCAGTCGAGTGTGGAGATATAGCTCGTGAGCGCATCGAACCACACGTACATGACCTGCGTATCATCATCCGGCACCGGGATGCCCCACGTAAGCCGTTCTTTCTCGCGCGAAATACTGAAATCTTCGAGGCCGCCTTTCACGAAATTTATTGCTTCCTGTCGGCGCCATTCCGGTACGACAACACCAGGCTTCTCGAGATACTCGAGAAGATACTGTTCGTAGTTCGAAAAACGGAAAAAGTAATTCTTCTCCTTGAGCACTTGCGGTGCGACACCATGGTCTGGACACTTTCCATCTACGAGATCCTTCTCAGTGACGAATGCCTCATGACCGACGCAGTACAAGCCTTCGTATTCCTTCTGATAGATGTCACCGTTTGCGGCGCAGCGCCGCCACATTTCTTGGGCGGCTATGACATGCTTGTCATCCGTCGTCCGGATGAACGTGGGGTTATCAAGATCAAGCGCTTCTTTCAGTTTCTGAAATTCACTCGCGTAGTAGTCGACATATTCCTGGACACCCTTCCCTGCTTTCTTTGCCGCTTCAAATATCTTCTGGCCGTGTTCATCCGTACCCGTATTGAAGAAGACGTCGTCCCCCTGCGCGCGCCACGCGCGCACGAGCGCATCGGCTTGCACAAGCTCAAGCGCGAATCCGATATGCGGATCCGAGTTTACATACGGGAGCGTGGTGGTGAGGTAGCGCGCACTCATAGACATACTTACGCGGGCTTATGCGCCTTGCGCTTCCGCTTGTCGAAGTCGGTAATAAACTCGAGGAGTACCGCTGCCATCGGCACGGAGAGCAGCACGCCGAGGAAGCCCGCAAGCGTATAGCCCGCGATAAGCGCGACAATGACGAGAAGCGGCGGAATACCGACGATCTTCTTCACGATGAGCGGATAGATGAGATTCGACTCGAATTGATTCACAACGATATAGAGCCCCATCACGACGGCTGCGAGCGCGATACCACCACTAGAGAATGAAACAATAACCGCAATCGTTCCCGCAATAAGAGAACCGAAGATGGGAATAATTTCTGCAAGCGCAGTGAAGACGGCGAGGAGCAGAGCGTATGGGATGCCGATGATGAGGAGACCCAGATACACGAGTATGGCAACGATGACTGAAAGAAGTATTTGCCCCTGCATCCAGAGCCCAATCTTCTTTTGCGCTCGCTTCCACAGATCAACCGAATACTCCTCATGAGCCGAGGGCATGACCAAACGAAGGAAGTCGTCGACTCCCGTGTCCTGAAGTGCAAAGTAGAATGACAGAACGATAACCAGCGCAAGCGAGAGAATACCGCCGAAGAATGTGACGAAAAGTTGGATGATGCTACCTGAGCCCGCTGTGAAAAGAGATTCGAGCGAGAACAACATCTGTATGAACGATTGAAGGTCACGCGAAGTACCAATGAGACTAGTTGCATTGGTGAGACCTGAGAGTGAGGCTGAAGCGTTCAACGAGTCCAAGTATTGCGGCATCGCTGAGAGAAAGCCTGCGGCATCGGCAATAATCGGCGGGAACATGATATACAAAATTGCGAAGACGGAACCGAATACGAGCACATAGACGAGGATGGCGGCGAAGAATCGAGGAATGCCGTGTCGAATGAAAAAAGCGATTTGAGGCTCAATGGCCGAGGCGATGATGATAGCCGTGAGCACGAGAAGTGCGAGGTCGCGCAAGAGCCAGAGTACGTATGCGCCTGCGATGATGAGCACCGCAGAAATGATGGTGCTCGCGGTGATGGAAACACGAATTTCCTTGTCCATAAAGGCATCCTAGCACGAATGCGGTTGTCTGAAAGAGTGTCTGAAACGGATACCTGACCTACTCAATTGACGAACGAATGCGTGCGGCAACCTGAGAAATAGTGAGACGCTCTTGTTCTCCTGAGTCGCGATGACGGAGCGTAACCGTGTCCTTAAGATCGGGATTCTCTCCAAGCGTATCGAAATCGATAGTGATACAGAACGGCGTGCCAATCTCGTCCTGACGGCGATAGCGCTTGCCGATGTTGCCGTTATCGTCCCAGGCGATGGCTGGATGGACCTTCTTCAATTCTGCACGGACCTCTCTCGCCTTTTCAACGAGCTCAGGCTTATTCTTCAACAGCGGAGAGACCATCGCTTTCACTGGTGCGATCTTCGGTGAAAGTCTTAGAAGCACGCGTGTCTCGCCTCCGAGCTCATCCTCGTGATACGCATCGGCAAGCACCGCAAGGAAGACCCGACCCATACCCATAGAAGTCTCGAGTATCCAGGGAATATACTTCTCTGTCGTCTCTGGGTCCGTGTAACGCAGATCGACGCCTGAGAACTTCATATGCTGCGAGAGGTCGTAATCAGTACGATCATGAATGCCCTCGATCTCATCAAATCCCCACGGGAAGTTGTACTCAATATCCCATGCGTCCTTCGCATAGAACACGAGATTCTCGTGCTGTTTGAAGCGGAGATTCTCTTCTTTGATGCCTAGGGAGAGGTACCACGCCCAGCGTTCTTTCTTTATTTGCTCATATGCATCCTTGTTCTCATTCGGCTTAATGAAGAGTTGAGTATCTGCCTGCTCGAGTTCGCGCGTCCTGAAGAGGAAATTGCGAGGCGATATCTCGTTGCGAAAAGCCTTGCCGATTTGTGCCACGCCAAATGGGATCTTCGGCTGCATAGAATCTACGATGTTCTTGAAATCGAGATAGATACCCTGACATGCCTCGCCTGGGAGATATACTGGCTCATTCCCTTCTGAGGTGAAATCACCGAGGTTCGACTTCACGAGCAGATTGAATTTGTGGACGCGAGAGAAGTCGTGCGCGCCGCACTTGCTGCACGCGATTTCGGCGCGATGAGCATCGAAGAGCTCGTTGATCTCATCTTCGCTCATCTTTTCATCAGCGGTGACACCAATGGCTTCGAGAACTTTGTCCACGCGAATGCGCGTATTGCACTTCTTGCATTCTGCCATCGGATCGGAGAAACCACTCGTGTGCCCGCTCGCTTCCCATACGCGAGGATTCTTGAACATGCCGGAATCAAGACCGTAGAAGTTGTCTCTCTCGTATACGTTCGCAGCCCACCACACTCGCTTTATATTATTCAACAGCTCGACTCCTCGAGGACCGAAGTCATAGATGCCGGCAAGACCGCCGTAAATCTCGGACCCAGGGAATACGAACCCGCGACGCTTTGCGAGCGAGACTATCTTTTCCATGAGGTTCATGTCAGCCATAGCTTTATACGCTAAGAGTGCGGCAAAAAGCCCTTAGATGCAAGGCATGGGCAAACGATTTCTGGAAACGTACTTCTTGGTACGGTGGAAGAAATCGTTTGGTGACCATAACGCAGCAGATGAGGATTTTTTGCCGCACTTCATTGCACCGTCCCGTTTGCGGTGACATACCCCGGGTCTTGCCGTGTCTCCGTCGTGGCAGGAATTGCTGTCGATGATATGTTGGCCCCGGCGAATCGGTCATAACCAGAGAAGGATGCCGTGCTCGTAAGCGGCACAGGGCCCCCTTGCTGCGAAGTAGAAGGAGTAAGGATAATCTGGAAGATTCCTTGCGCAGTTGCGCCTTGGGCAATATCGCCCGCACTCCAGGTCACCGCGTGCGAGCTGCTGTCATAAGAGAACGAGCCTGAACCAGATGTTTTCCCGGTGTACGACACATAGCTCGGAAGCGTCGCAGTCACGGTTCCACCAGCAACTGAGCTCCCCTTGTTCTGGACGTTCCAGATAACGACGTAGCTTGTCGGCTGATTTGCATGAGGCGGTATGAAGCCGGTCGCGCCAAACGGATCGGAGGTATGCGATGACAGCATACTGAACCCGATAGCGGTGGCGACTCTCACCGTCTTCACGGCAGAGGTAGTTACCTGCTCTGGCACATTGCTCTGCCCGACGCGCGTGCCGGAAGCCGAGATTGAGAAAGTGACCGTCGGTGACGAAGCTCCTGCTGGAAGCGTCGAGAACGTAAAGGTGCCGATACCTGAAGCGCCAGGAGCAAGAGAAGCAAGTGCTGGGTCGGTATCTTTGCTGAAGATGATGCTGTGGTCAACTGAGTTGTAGAATCCGTTTGTGGTCTTGATGCTATTGTAGTCGATGCCTGAGCCGGCGACAGAGATAGTGACTGACGCATTGGTGACCGTGGTCGAAAGAGTATTGGTATATGAGAGCGTTACGTTCTGCGTATTGCCAGAGCTCACGACTGCATTACTCGAAGTGTCGCCATTGACTGAGAGCGAGGTCGTGATAAATGGCGCCGCAATAGTCACGCTTGCATCCTGAGTCATATATGGCACTGCGAGCGTCTGATCCTGCGACGACTGTGCAGTACCGACGGTAAAATGGAATACTCGCTGTTCACTGTCTTGCCCCACAAGCGTCCCGGTGAGAGTGATTTGTTTATTCGCGCCCGGAGCGAGCGTCCCGATAAAGTAGTTCGAGTTACTGGATGAGATTGATGATGCTGTCGTCGTGAATCCGAAAGGAGAGGCGGCCGAAAGCACCACATTATTAAGTGGCACCGTCGCATTGGAACGCACCGTGATGGTGAAGGTGATAGGGGCGCCTGAAACTGTTTCAGTTAGAGCATCGACAGCAACAGAAAGTGGCGTTGTAGAGACAGTGAGTGCGTACACAGATTTCTTTTCAAAAATTGCATTCGAACTTGCCGTCCCGTAGGACACTGACACTGGCAATGAAAGCGTCTGTCCAGCTCCGCCGAATACAACAGCTTTTATCGAACGAGTGACGGTCTGTCCGCTTTGGAGCGTGCCGAGATTCTCTACATACCGCGGATACGGCGTCAGCATGTTGGTAGCACTGCGCGTGCCGTCTGGGAAATCGACTTCGACTGTCGCATTCTGAATAGCGGTCGGATTCTTATTAGTGATAGTGAGTGAGAGCGGCACCGTATCGCCTCCCGAGATGGTCGTCGGCCCTTGGATATCAACAGTGAGTTTGTCCGTTGATACTGAATTGCTGCCGAAATAGAAGAAGTAGCCGGCGAGCACAAGAGCAAGGAAGAAAAAAGCCAACGCCCCAGCGAAAAATATACCGGCAAGCCGCACGTGCCGTTCGCCTTTATGCACGAGTGCAGAAATATTCGTTGCACCCCATTCATGAGGAAGAGAGTGTCCATTGTCCTCTTGCAGGACAGGACGCTCGCGCAGCGAGGCTTTCGGGCTATACAGCGACGCTCGAGCGCGCTCGAGCGAACCTACATCTTCTTGCTCCGGAGATGCCATAGCACCAGTATACAAGAGAATTAGTCTTGAATCTTCCTATATGTGATCTGCCGAGCGCAGGAAGCACATGCCGTCCCCAACGCTACCGCCCCCTCCTGCGCAGACTGCGAAAACCATTCTGAGAGATTGGTCGTATCGACCGCATAATCGCTAGAATTGAGCACGACAATAGCTACCCGCCGCGATATACCATTGATCGGCGTTGCGAATAAAGAAACTGAGATGTCTCCTGCCGTGCCGGTTTGACCGACTTTGCCCCCGGCAAACTCGGGGGAACTCGAGAATATATTTAAATTGTTGAGGCTGTAGGCGCGCCCGCTCATGGCAATGAGACGTTTCGCGGGCATTCGGGTGATATCGAAGATGAATGACTTCTTGGTAGCGAGGTATCTTGCGAGGCGATATAGATCATCGGGCGTCGAGGAGTTCTCCGCGGAGACTCCGCTCGCATCGGCGAAATGCGTGGAATGCATATTGAGCGCTTTCGCCGTCACATTCATCCAATCAATGAATCCTGTCTTGCCATAAAACTGGGCAAGCCGGTCTGCGATAGCGCTATTCGACTCCATAAGAAGCGGGTAGAGCAGGTCACCGACGAAGAATATTTCCTTTTTCGTAGGGGTTGTCTCTGGCTCCTGCAGCAATTCCGCTCGTGGAATCGTAATTTGCTTATTGAACATGATCGTCTCATTCGCCACAAGAGCGGTCATAAGCTTGGTCAGAGAAGAGATGGGGCTTGCCTGCTGCGCATTTTTCTCTAGAAAGACATCTCCCGTATCGATATCAGCGACGAGATAGGATTCTGCAGAGACCAGTGGATTCGGAAGCGAACTGAGGACGAGTGAAGGCATAGCTAGAGAGCGCACTGGATCATAGACGAATACGCCGGTTCCCTTATCCGCGAAGGCAAACAAGCTTTTTGCATCTGTATCGCTCAGGCGAATACATCCGCCAGAATAAGACGATGCGACCGGAGTCCCGTCGGTGTAATACGGCCAGCCATGGATAAAATAGTTCCCATAGAATTGCATGCTATAGGGCATATACACTTGTTCGCGATTGTTCAGGTGATTCGTCTCTTTCGTCAATACCGCATAAAAGCCGGACGGCGTCTCGTAGGGCGACTTGGGCCTTCCTTTCGTGAGAATCGGGTACTCGGCAACTATCGCGGCATCGTTATAGAGCGTGAGCTTCATATTCACGAGGTCGGCTGCGATGAACTTCCCTGTCGGCGAGACCGCATCTGCGATGGTCATCGCGTTGATGACACGTTCCGGCGTGGTCGTGGAGAAGTCGACATGCTGATTCGTATCGGCAATCGGTGCTGTCGTTTGTACGACAGCAAGTTGCGGCGGGTCAACTTTGACTACAGCCCGGGTTCGCTCGGCATCGGAAAGGCCGTAATGGATCGTCGTGCCGACAATAACGCAAATCAGCAGGATTTTTTGGAAGAACTTGAATCCCGCCCAGTCAAAGGAGCGTTCGATGTTCATTCCGTCAGTATACCGTGCTCGATGTCAAAGACCGGATGCGGAAATACCTGCATTAATGCGCGCGACGTATGCCGCCTGGTCCTGTACGACATGCGATAAGGATTCCGGAGCAAACGCCGAAATCTCTCTGGATACGTCTCCTGTATCGAGCCCGAGCGTTTTCAATATGCGCAGTACTGCCAGGACTTCAGCGGCCTCATGCAGTGCTTCGGGAGCTGTGGCAAGAGCTTCAAGATAGCCGCGCATGACATCGAACAATTCGGGCTCCGGAGCTTCGCCAGCGACAAGGCGCAATATCAGCCCTCCGACCCGGGCGCTCCGTTCCCGACCGTCTTTCGACGGGATGCGCATGAACCATTGCTCTTCAGGCACTGCGCCGGCCAGGCGCCACCCCTCTTTCCCTCGCACGAGAATAACCGAACTCTCAGTAAGCGTCGTGAGCGCTGCAGCCAGTTTCGCTCCCGATGTTCGCACGCTCTGTGCACGAGCGCGCACGAGCCCGAGCTCGGGAGTAAGGAGAGTGACGAGCGCATTTGCCTCGCCAAGCGGAGAACGAGCGAGCACAATGCCGCGAGTATCGTATCTATGACGCATCCCGTTAGAGACAGACCACAGACTGTGGCGCTGTCTGATTATATTTATAATTATTCTTTCGGTTCATGGGTTGATGAAAAACGGTGCCGAGGTCGTCGTCTCTAACGGGACGCATCAGCAGTGATATTGAAACGTGCCGGACCAGTCGAGAACTGCACCGTGTACTTCCCTTCTAGATCCATTACGGTGCGCACTTTATCGTGCGTGGAAAATCCTTCTGACTTCCGCGCGTCCGCAACGGCGCGCGCAAGCTCGCGCTCATCACCCTCTTTGATGAGCTCCGGCGTAAGTGCCGTATCGAGCTCAAGCGTTGCACTGCCTGACGCAATGACTTTCACATTCACCTCTTCGGCAAGTATCTGCGACAGCTCGGGGGAAATTGTACCGGGCATGGAAAGCGCTGTTAGCGGCTGGCGCACCTTGATACCTGCTTTCTGGCGCAGTTGGAGCGCTTCTGATGCGACAGTGCGCACGCGCGCCATATCGGCCAAAAGTCCTGTATCTTCCTTGCCACCGAATAGCTTTCCTAGCCATGGGGTAGGTAGCTCAGGCCATGTGGCGAGATGAATGCTTTCAACATCGTGCGGTTCCCGTACAACCTGGAATATCTCTTCAGCAATAAAAGGCATCGCTGGCGCCATAACGATGGAGAGATTGTGCAGCACGTATCGGAGCGTCGCGAGTGATTCCTTCTTGTCATTACCTTCTTCTTTGAATCTATCGCGTGAGCGACGCACATACCACGTAGAGAGATCATCAATGAATAATGCGAGCGGTCGTGTCGCAGTATCGAGTCGATACTGTTCATATCCCTCTGTCGTTTCCTTAAGGAGCTCTGCAAGGCGTGCGAGCATCCATTGATCCAGAATATTTGTACTCGTATCGGCGCGCACTGTCTCATCAGCAAAAAGCTGATAGAACGCGAGGACATTATGCAAACGGCCGACACTCTTCTTCGCGACATCATCGACGCCACCCTCCGAGAAAGCGAGGTTCTCAGCCTGCATGACCGGCGATGAAAGCAGGTAGAGGCGAAGCGCATCTGCACCGTATTTCTCCACTACTTCCATCGGGTCGGGATAATTCTGAAGACGTTTCGACATCTTCTTGCCGTCTTCGGCGAGCACAATTCCATTCACGATGACGTTCTGGAATGCATTCTTCTTGAACAAAGCTCCCGCGAGGACATGCAGGTAATAGAACCAGGCACGCGTCTGATCTATGCCCTCGGCAATAAACTGCGCGGGAAAGACCTTTTCGAAGTGTTCTTTTTGCTCAAAAGGATAATGCTCTTCCCCATACGGCATCGAGCCCGAATCGAACCAGGTATCAAGCACGTCCGGAATGCGATGCATGGTGGCGCCGCAAGCACAGGGGACCGTAATCTCATCGACAATATGCTTATGCAAATCATCGACAGTCTTTCCGCTCGCCTCTTCAAGCTCCGCGACACTTCCGAAGACGCGCACCTGCTTGCACGAATCGCAACGCCACATCGGGATAGCACTCGCCCAGAACCGCTGACGGGATATTGACCAGTCCCGCGCGCCCTCCAGCCATTTGCCGAACCGACCCTCTTTAATATGTTCAGGCGACCACGTGACATTCTCAGCATTTTTGAGTAAATCCCCTTTTATCTTCGTCACCGAGACGAACCATGATGACGTCGCGTAGTTCAAGAGCGGGGTATCGCAGCGCCAGCAATGCGGATATGAGTGTGTGATGTTTTCTTTCGAAAAGAACGTGCCGTGCTCTTGCAGATATTTGAGCACCGCAATGTCAGTTCCAAGCCGTACACTGTCATCGTCCGAGCGCGGCTTTACTTCCATGTCAGCAAACGCCGTTACCTCCGGCTTCATCGTCCCATCCATATTCACGTGCTGTACGAATGGCAGACTCACTTTCTTAGAAAGTTCCCAGTCGTCCGCGCCGAACGCCGGCGCCTCATGCGCAATGCCGGTACCAGTATCGGTCGTCACGAAATCTGCTGCATATACTTTCCAGCCGTTCTCATGATTCTTGAGTGCTGTGTCGTTGGCGTAATAATTGAACGGCGGCTCGTACTCAAGATTGACCAACTCTGATCCCTTAAAACTTTTCTGAACGGCCACATTTGTAAACTGAGGAAATCTCTCAAGTGCGGATTTCGCAAGAATCGCAATATAATATTGCTTGGCTTCATAAGTACCCGTTCCAACTTCTTGTATAACTGTATCTGGAAAAACACCCACAGCCACATAATCAACATCCGCACCTACGGCGAGCGCAGTGTTGCCCGGCAGCGTCCACGGCGTCGTCGTCCACGCAAGCATGTAGACATCTCCTGAGAGTCCAATCTTTCCCGGATTCTTTAATTTAAATTTCACCGTCACTGCGATATCTTTTATATCTTTGTATCCTTCAGACACTTCCTGTTGAGAGAGCGTCGTCTCGCAGCGCGGGCAGATATGCATCACGCGGTAGTCCTCGTAGACAAGTCCTTTGTCATAAATGGTTTTGAACACCCACCATACGGACTCCATGAAAGGCTTATCCATCGTGAGATAGGCATGCTCCATATCCACCCAGCGGCCGATACGCGGAATGAAGGTCTTCCAATAGTCGACATAGGTCAGCACCTGCTCACGGCAGCGCTCATTGAACTTGGCGATGCCGTAGGCCTTGATGTCTTTCTTGTGCTTGAACCCCAGCTCTTTTTCGACGATATTTTCTATCGGCAAGCCGTGGCAATCCCAACCCCATTTGCGCGGTACATGGTAGCCGCGCATGGTCCAATACCGCGGCACTGTGTCCTTAATAACGCTCGCGACAATATGGCCGTAATGCGGCGTTCCTGTTGCAAATGGCGGACCATCATAAAATACGAACTCACCCTTTGGAGAATCTTTCGCGAGTGACTTCTCGAAAATATGCTCCTTCTCCCAGAACGCGAGTATCGTCTCCTCGCGCTCGGCGGCTTCTGATTTTAGGGGCATATCGGCCATATCGTCTTATCGTAACGTTTACGGGCTAAAAAAGGAACAGCCACCGTAACCGAAATTTTGGTGGCTGCTGTAGGTCGCTTGCGCGACGGGGTTTTTGCTTACGCCGCGGCCGAAACGCCGACGGCCGCAGACCTCGAGGTCTGGCGCATCATGCGCACTGCCCGGGTATGCATCTTGGTACGCAGGTCGTTGCAGAGCTGCTGCGGACGATCCGTCGAATGGATCTTGCTCACGAGAGTGAGCACGCACTGCGGGATCCCGCCGTAGTCCGGGTAGCCGGTGATGCCCTCCTTCTTGTAGCGGATGAACTTCCGCGCCTCTTCGGTCGGACTGAACCCTTCAGGGAATTTCCCAGGGACGTGTGGCGCGAGGTAAAACATCTGCCTCACGTCAATGCCAGCCTTCTTCATGGCGAGATCGGCCTGGTCCACAGAAGTGGCTCCGTTCGGTTTCTTTTTTGATGTCATCTCCATAATCCTTTTTTCGAAAAAAGTTGAGGACGCAGACGCGCACGGGAGTGTACGAGTCTGCGTGTGAATCTAACGTGAAGAGCAACTTCGCGCAACCTACATCCGCTCTGGGGTGGGGATACCGAGGAGTGTAAGACCGTTCGTCATGGTCGATACAAATGCGCGAGCGAGCATGAGTTTGTAAGCTTCGTGGTCCCCACCGACGATGCGTTCCTTCGAATAAAA
Organism: Patescibacteria group bacterium UBA6033; assembly: GCA_002429325.1. Taxonomy (GTDB): domain Bacteria; phylum Patescibacteriota; class Minisyncoccia; order Phycocordibacterales; family Phycocordibacteraceae; genus C7867-001. Next base: position 33,197 of record DIZH01000026.1, read on the forward strand.
AGAATTCCACTGTCCTGCGAGCTCAATGAGATACGTCACGAGCAAGTTCGGTGCGAGCTCGTGGGAAGCACGTGCGACTACCTCGGGGAAATGCAGGAGCACGCGCTCAATCACATAGACTTCTCCGGGCGTTTCCATTTTCTCATTCCCTACAGCTGATTGTGCGAGCACTGACTTCGCGCGCACGAGCGCGTACTGCAAGTACGGGCCCGAATCGCCTTCAAGCGAAAGCGATTTCTCTGGGTCGAAAATAATATCGGACCCGGGCGATTGGCGCAGGATCATGTACTTGATGGCGCCGACAGCAACTTGCTCGGCAACGAGAGGGTCTTCGTTCTTCTCGCTCGCCTTCTTGATAATATCTTCGATAAGTTCTGAAGCGGTGATTACATTCCCTTCGCGGGAAGACATTTTTCCTGATGTCAGTTTCAAAAATCCCGTTGCAAGATGCTCCATCTTTGCCGCAAGTAGTGGAGCAAGCTCGCCAAGCGCCGCAAGGACGGTCTTGAAGCGGCCGGTCTGTTCATTACCCGTGACGATGATGACTTTGTCTGAGGGCCACCGCTCTTCTTTCAGAAATGCGAGTCCGACATCCTTTGCCTCATACGTGGGCGTGTTGTGCGAAGTGATGAACACCATCGTGTGCACTCCTTTCGCCTCGCCGTTATAAATAACTGCACCATCGCTCTTCTCGAAAATTCCTTTGTTCAGTCCGTCCATCACAATACGTACGCCCGCTTCAGTTGTGTCGCTATCGAAAAATTCAAAATCAAAATGTGTGCCGAGCAGTTTCCAAATACGACGGAATTCTTCCATCGATATCTCGCGGCCTTTGCGCCAGAGCTCCATGAGCTCGCGGTCGGTGCCGGCGTATATCGCCTGATTGAGTTCGTCTATTTCGATCTTCGCTTCTGCATCCGTCTCATACTTATTCGAGCCGATAACATAGGCTTCGCCTATCTCATGCGCAGTTGTCGGCTCAGTGATGCCGTTCTTGCGGAGTCCCCAGAGCGCTTTCGCAACGTTTGGTCCTATGTCCCCGCCGAATGTATCGCGCATGACGGTTGTGCCGGAGCTCTCGGTGAGTCGCGATACCGCTTCGCCGACGACCGTACCGACCAAGTGTCCGACATGCATCTCCTTAAATGCGTTCGGGTTCGAATATTCAACAATGACGCATTGGCCATTCTCAGAAATTCCCTTCCCCCACTCCGACCCTTGTGCATCAGCCTCAGCAATCGCAAGTGATACTGTTTCTCTCGCGAGCGTGATATTGACGAAGCCCGGACCTGCAACGGTCACATGACTGACTGCAGTTTCGCCGAGAACATTGAGAAGCGACGTCGCGAGCGAGTCAGCGAGCTCGCGGGGATTCCTCCCAAGCAGTTTCCCTGCCGCAAGCGCAGCATTGGTCGTATAGTCTCCATGAACCATCTCTGCCGGGCGCTCAACGACAAATGAGACCTCTGACGCGCCTTCCTTCGCCAGAAAGTCAGCGACCGCTTTTTGTATCCGTTTCTCCATTACGAACGAGTGTACCAGATTTATACAAATGACTCAGGGATGGGGTGCGAGAGTGCGAGCTTCTTTATTTCCTGCTTCGCACGCTTCACCGTCGCATCATCGCGTTTCGTAAGCACCTCAATCATAATCTCTGCGACCCGTGCCGCTTCTTTCGTCTTGAATCCGCGCGTCGTCATTGCCGGCGTGCCGAAGCGGATGCCCGAGGGGTCCATCGGTTTACGAGTATCATCCGCAATCGCATTCTTATTGAGCGTAATGCCCGCACGATCGAGCAGTGTCTCCGCTTCACCGCCCGAAATACCGAACGACGTCCATACATCGAGCAGGATGAGGTGGTTGTCCGAACCGCCCGTGAGCATCCTGGCTTTCTGTTTCTTAAATACTTTCTCCATCGCTTTCGTGTTTGCGATAATCTGCTTCGCATATATCTTGAATGATGGACGAAGAGCTTCACCGAATGAGACTGCTTTCGCGGCAATCTGATGCATGTGCGGGCCGCCCTGGAATCCGGGGAACACGGCCTTATTAATCTTCTTTGCAATCTCCTCATCCTCGCGCACGAGGATCATTCCGCCGCGCGGGCCGCGTAGCGTCTTGTGGGTCGTCGTGGTCATCACATCGAATCCGTAGTCGAACGGATTCTTGGCCGCCTTGCCGGCAATGAGCCCGGCAATATGCGCGATATCCATTACCGAAACAGCTCCCACTTCGCGTGCAATACTGACGAACTTTTTATAATCGAGCTCGCGTGGATATGCCGAGAATCCTGCGAGGATAATCTTCGGCTTTATCTTCTTCGCGATGCGTCGCATGTCGTCGTAATCAATCTCGCCTGTCTCGACGTTCTTCATCTTGTACCGCTGGAAATTAAATATCTTGGTGAGGTACGTGACCGGATGCCCGTGAGTGAGGTGCCCGCCATGCGAGAGGTCCATGCCGAGCACGGTGTCGCCCGGCTCAAGCAGAGCGAAATACATCGCAATATTCGCATTCGCGCCGCCGAGTGGCTGCACGTTCGCATACTTCGCCTTGAACAGTTTCTTCGCGCGCTCGATAGCGATGGTCTCCACCTGATCGGTGAATTCCTGGCCGCCGTAGTACCGCTTGCCTGGATACCCTTCCGAGTACTTGTTCGTGAGTGACGACGCCATCGCCTCCTTCACCGCACGCGAGACATAGTTCTCAGACGGGATGAGCTCCAGCCCCTCAGCCTCGCGCTTCTCCTCGCCCATAATGGCTGCGTAGATTTCCTTGTCCTGTTTCTTGATGCGTGGGTAGATATTCATGATTAGCGCTTAGATTTCTTCTTCGCACCGTGTAGTTTCTCATTGTAGCCACCAACCACCGCGAGTTGGGCTTTTATGCTGTCATGAGGAGTATAGTCAGTCAGCTCTGCGTACGAGGGACGGAATGTGTCCAGCGATTTGAATGCCTTAGTGAATTTCACTTTCGGGAATGGTCGTGGCTTCCGCTTCAATTGCTCTTTCGCCTGGTCTTTATGATTCTCATAGATATGCAGATCACCGAAGGTATGGATGAACTCGCCTGGTTCACGGCCGAGAATCTTCGCAATAATCATGGTCAGAAGCGCATAGCTCGCGATGTTGAACGGCACGCCAAGGAAGACGTCGGCACTGCGCTGGTAGAGCTGCAGACACACTTTCCCCTTCTTGATATTCACCTGATACATATTGTGGCAGATCGGGAACCTCACTCCTTCACCTGGTTTCGCCATACTGTACAGGTACTCCGGGTTCCATGCGGTTACGATAGTGTTGTGTGCGTCGGGGTCTTTGCGTAGCTCCTCGATAACCCATCCGAGCTGATCTACCTTCCGCCCGCCAGTTGCCGGCCAACGACGCCAGAGCTCTCCATAAATATGGCGCAGCTCACCATGCTTTTTTGCAAATGCGACATTGCTAGCGATTTTCGCTATGAACTCCTCCTTGGTGAGTGCTGGTGCCTTCCCTTTCTTCACTTTCTCGTTGTAAATGCGATAGGGATAATCGTCCCAAATATGGACATTATTATCGACGAGATATTTAATGTTGGATTGACCGGATAGAAACCAATAAAGTTCATGCAAGATGCCATTCCAATATACTTTCTTGGTGGTGAGGAGCGGCAGACCCTCAGAGAGGTCGAAACGAATTTGACGTCCGAAAACGCTATAGGTCTTTATCCCTGTCCCCGCATCCGTTTGTTCTTCACCATTCTCAAGCGTATCGCGCAGAAGATCGAGATATTGATATTCAGGATGTCGGTTTTTCATGGTGTGAAAGTTATTTTTTCTTTTTCGTCGGCTTCTTCTTTTTTACGACAGCCTTCCGTTCTGGAGCGAAATGATTTGAATTCTTCGCACCGTATCGCCCTGTTTCCTTATAGGTCCGGTCGACCGCGCTGGTGAGTCGAGCAAAAAGAAGTTGTGCAATAGTCATGCCAGGGCGCAAGATGATAGGTACATTATTCGTATTCACTAATTCAAAGGTCGGATAGAAATAGTGGCAAGGATTGAAAAGCATTGCCGTGTTATGGACGACCAGCCCAGCACGAGCAAGCGAGGATTTCCCAGACAGTAAAATAAGGTGCTCTTCGTTAACACCGATGAACTCGCGCTGTTTACCGAGTACACTTTCACCCGGGTGCAGGATAAACGCTTCGCCGTCCTTCACTTTCACGGTACGCGTCTCAGGATAGACTTTATTTACGGGATCAATCGCGGTGGTCGCGTGTCGATTCGTCACCTCAAACTCATTACCGAGCGTCACGTCATAGCTCACGGGCTGCAGATGCTTTGGCTCAAACGGACGAATGACGATACTACCGTCTTTGAGCCCCTTCTTGATATCTACGTCAGAGAGGAACATATCTATACTTGAGTTTCTTCACCGTGCGATACGCGGCCACCCTGGTGTTGTCCGCGATACCCAATCACGTCTCCTTCGATTGTATGGAATACGATATTGCAGATGCGCGCGCCGAGCTGCAGTTTTACAGGGAATGAACTGAGGTTCGTAAGACCGAATGTAAGCTGACCTTTATAGCCCGGATCAGTTTTCGTCGCGAGCAGGAGTAGACCTGCGCGGAAGAGTGAGCTACGCGGATACACCATCGGCATAAGATCAAGCGGCGTATTAATCGTCTCGGCTGTCTGCACGAGATAATACTCACCGGGCTTCACAACAAGTTCGTCTTGCACATCACCCTCTTTCAAGCGGAAGAGTTCTTCAGTCTTTACACCGCTTCGCTTACCAAGCCCTGCGGGACCATCAGCTTCAATATAGGCGCCGCCTTCGGTCATCCTATGTACTGCCCCGAGACGCAGGTCGATGCCTGTCCCTTCAGGATTGGAGAGGTCGCGTCCAGCAAGACCAGTAATCAGATCATGTTCTTTGATCCTCTGGACAACGTCATGGATGCCGATAACTGACATACTGCTAGTATACGAGAAATGAAAGAAAAGGAAGATATTGACATGGAAAAGAAACCCGGCCTTATTTCTATCATCGCGGCCATGGGGAATGGCCGTGTTATCGGCAAGGACAATACCCTTCTGTGGCACATTCCAGACGACCTGAAGCGATTCAAGGCACTTACCCTCGGCCACCCGGTCATCATGGGCCGCAAGACGTTCGAGTCGATTGTCGCAGTGCTTGGAAAGGCACTTCCCGGGCGTACGAACATTGTTGTGACGCGCGATGTCGATTGGAAATACGAGGGCGCACTCGTCGCACATTCGCTCGAAGATGCAATTGCACAAGCGAAGGAAATCGATAGTGACGAGATTTTTATCGGCGGCGGCGCGCAGCTCTATGCCCAGGCGCTTCCCCACACTAATCGCCTCTACCTCACCCTTATCGATGACGACAAAGACGGTGATGCGTATTTCCCAGAATACGAACAGCAGTTTATGAGAAAAATATCCGAGGAATCGCGCGAATGGAACGGTGTGCACTACACATGGATTGACCTTGAGCGCTAAAAAGAAAAAGCTCGGCACAAAGTGCCGAGCTTTTTCTTTTACAAAACTCTTATTTCACTTCAACCCACGCATAATTTTCTGTTGAAAATTTGCGCGGGCCCGCCTCGCGCCGTCACCACAAGAGTACTTCAAGTTTCTAATTCGCTCTGCTCATAAGAAACTTTGGTCGCGCGCTCCGGTTCATCAACGTTATTATTTAACGTCGATGCCCATGCTCTGAGCGGTACCGGCGATGAGCCGTGCTGCGGCCTCTGGACTATTAGCGTTCAAATCAGGCATCTTCTCCTTCACGATAGTCGCAATCATCTCCTTGGTGAGCGTAGCGACTGCTCGCTCCTTCTGAGATTTGCTCGAACCCTTCTCGAGGCCGACTGCCTTCAAGATAAGCCGTGAAGCCGGCGGATTCTTCATGATGAACGTGAAGGTACGATCGTCGAAGACCGAGAGCTCGATTGGGATGATAGTTCCCTGCTTGTCCTTCGTCGCCTCGTTGAACTGAGTCACGAACTGACCAATGTTCACGCCGGCAGGACCGAGCGCAGTACCCACAGGAGGCGCAGGCGTAGCCTTGCCGCCGGGAATCTGAAGTTTTATCTTTTTTACAACTTTAGCCATAGTGATGTGACTTTACCTTAGAGTTTGCGTATTTGCAAAAAATCGAGCTCGACAGGGGTTTCGCGACCGAACATCGAGACCATGACTTTCACCTTCCCACGGTCCTCATCTATCTCGCCCACCTTGCCCTCAAGGTCCTTGAACGGCCCGTCCGCAATGACGATAGGGTCATCTTTCATGAGATCGATGCGATGCTTCGGTGCTTCTGCGGTCATGCGCTTCATCAGCGAGGACACCTCAGATTCTTCCATCGGTACTGGTGTGTTCCCTGCCCCGACAAAGCCCGTCACGCGCGGTGTGTTGCGCACGACGAACCATGAATCATCATCGACGATCATGCGTACGAGAATATAGCCTGGATAAATCTTCTCTTCTTCGACGATACGCTTGCCACTCTTCACGCGAATCTTCTTCTCGGTCGGAACGACCACATCAAATATTTTCCCTTCCATGCCAAGCGATTCGATGCGCTGCTTCAAATTGCGCTCGACGGCATTCTCATAGCCAGCATAGGTGTGGATGGTGTACCAGCGTGCATCCTCTTTGCGCGGAGCAGTCTCATCGCGGATTTCCTTGCGAACGGTTGGTGCAATGTCGGCCATGCCGACTTCATTGTCCGCATCCTCCATCTCGATTTCAGTATTCTGAATCTGGTTTTCGTCCATAGGAGAGAAATTAACCGCCAATAATACGACTCACGATCGAACCGAAGAGGTAGTCGAGCAGACCGACGAACAGCGCGATGAGCGCTGCAATGAACACAACCACAAGCGTATGCCCGATTGCGGTACGATTCGTCGGCCACACAATGTGTGTGAACTCTTCGCGAACATGCTTCAAATACGTGAAAGGTGAGAACATGGCGAATAGGTGAAATAGGTCCGGTAAATAAAAAAGCCCTGCGGGCTTTCAATAAACGCAGTATACTGCAGGCCGAAATATACGTCAACCGCCCTGGCTGCTGTGCAGCCAGGGCGGTTATGCACACTACGAAGATTAGCGAATCTCGTAGGTAATCGAGACTGTCGCGTTGTACGTATTTTCGCCAGTTGGCACCGTCGGTGTAGGTGCCGCTTTGTCACTTACCCCTCCTCCTACGCTATAGGCGTACATCGGATAATTTGAACCAGAGGATTCGCTGAAGTTTACAACTTTACCGAGATGTACACCGAGCTGGTCGGCAAGCATTCCTGCTTGAGTCCTTGCCTTAACAATCGCATCTGCACGAGCGGCATCATACCCTGCCGTTGCATCGTCGAGCGCAAAATCAGGACCATTCAAATTCTGAACCTGCAATTTACCGAGACCACCGATAATCGTCCCTACCGCAGAAAGGTCTCTGACAGTTACCTGTACTGTTTCCGATACTTGATAGCCAGTGACTTTCGGGGTGCCAGAGTAGGCTGGGCACAGTGCCCCGTTCACGCAGGGATTCGGATATGAGTACTGCGGACTGATGTTGTAAGAGAGCGTCTTCACATCTTTGTCAGCGACAGACTGTTCTTTGAGATACGCAATTGCCGCGTTTGCTTGTTTGGTTGTGGCTGCCTGAGCATCAGCAACTGATACGGCTGTATTCTGCACAGTGAATGAAACATGGGCGACATCCGGCGGAAGCGTTGCCTGCCCACTGCCATTGACCGTCACCGTATCGGTCGCCGGCACGCCGGGTCGACCGAAATTCTGAGCGATACTTATCGTCTCAGCGAGCAAGAACAAAGCAAGAATACCAAGTGCGCCTATGAGTGCGATGCGAACGATGCCGTTATCAAATACTTCGAGAAAAGAGTTGTTGTTCATAAGTTATTCCATTATGAGTAATACGCTGAGCAGTATACCACTGTATGTGTTACTGCCCCTGCAGCGTCGAGAGGAGTTTCAGCAATGCGGCGTGGGCTGGCAGTGCTGACTGATTGAGATTAGGGTCAGTCCACCCTGTGACATTCATATCAACCGCATCGAAGCGCAGCACATCGGTGCTACGCGCGAGGTAATACGACGTATCAACTACTCCTTCAAAGCGCTCAACGGTCGCGACCGTGAAGCGATGGGAGCCGAGCACGGTAGAGGTGAATGAGGTCGCACCTACCGGCATGCCAGACGCGCCACTAATAGCCGTCTGCTGGATGACTGCTAGTGCTGTCGAAGATGCCTCGATTGAGTAGCGCCGAATAATGATGTTGGCATCGCCCGTTGACGAAGCATTCGCGGGCAGTGTATACGCCGCGACACTCTGATCATCGGGCAAAGCCATGTCGCCGAACCCAGTAGGGACCGCAAATGCTACGTTAATGCTCGCAAGCGACACATTCGGAGGCGGGCACGCTGGAAACGTGCATGAGTTCCCCGTTCGCGAAACCGAAGTCCCGTCTGGACACACTTCCGCATCGAGCGGGCACGCGACCGGCTGGAGCGGGTGCTCGACCGCGTTGCGATATACCAACCCACCGACACCAAGAAGAATAATGAGTAGAACCCCGAGGAAAAGGCTTTTCATATGTATACTCTATCACGCACGTTTTCCTTGGCACACGGGGTTCAAGTATTAGAACCAATTACCTTGAGATTTAATCGGATCCCTTTTACAAGTAGGGGCAGGCTGGCAACACTTGAAATGACGTCGCGAACGCCAAGCTGTTCCGCTTCTTCTTTGGTTAACTGCCCTGTAAGAACAACGATGGGTCGTACCTCTGCCGCCTGTGCCATGAGCACGTCAGTTGAGGCGTCTCCCACCATAAGTGCCTCAGAGGAAGACACATTAAAATCTTTGAGGAGCTTCAAGAGCATGTCGGGATAGGGTTTGCCGCGACCAGGATCAAGGAGCTCCGAACTTGAGATGATGGAAGAAAAAATGCCCTCCATGTCAAAGTGTGGGATTAGCCGCTCTTTCAACGATACTGCATTCATGCCCGTTGCGATGGCGAGTTTATAATCGTCTTTTAACATGAGTAGAGCCTCTTTAGCTCCTGTAATAAGCGAGAGATGCTGGAAAAAGAAATCGGACGAGACGAGCCGTTCGTACGAATGAACAACATCAGTGAGCTTTGTGTGACCTATGCCGATAATACTCTCAATGACGAGACGGTGAGGTCTTCCCCAAAGTGCTCGAACCTGCTTCTCTACAGTGTCTAAATCAACCTCGATACCGTGCTCTTTGATTGCTGCTGCATAGGTGGCGTAGTACGCCTCAGAGGAACCCTGAACAATACAGTCGTCCCAATCAAATACAATGAGCTTAAGCATGTGAGTGCATTGTATCAGCCTCTAGTAAGGACTAGAATAAGATGAAAGTATGTTAATAAAGTTCGTACTCATTGGTATTGGAATAGCCTTAGGAGATGTGCTCATGAAAAGTTGGGCAAATTATCAATACTCTTTGCAAGGAGTTGGCTTGGTGATTTTTTTAAGTGCAGTAGGTGCTTATGTGACGAGTCTTACTTACTACGGTTTACAACTTCGCATAACGAATTTCAGTGTCGCTACCATCTTGCCAATTGTTACTAACGCTCTCGTCATCTTGATGATAACGCTTTTTTACTATCATCAACCGTTATCCATAAAACAGTGGTTAGGTGCATTTTTAGGCATGTGCGCTGTCGTTCTTCTGCGTTAGACCTAAACAGGTTTGAACATCCCCTTCCTAGCAGGGTAAGTCTACTTATTACAGTGTCGGGGCTGAAACCTTCTTTCAAAAAGAGGTTCTTTTGCTGAAAATCAATGTTGGGCGGCTACAGAGAATTGAACTCTGATCGAGAGCTCCACAAGCTCCAGTGTTAACCGTTACACCATAGCCGCCATGCTTCGCACTTGATTGTTATAGCAGAAATTGTGCCTTCCGCGAAGGCCTTTCTTAGTACTTCGGATTCTCCTCAGCAACACCTGCGAGATGATTTGCAAGACGTGCGAGCGCAAACAAGAGCGACGAAAGCCGGTTCATATACGCCTTCGTCGCCGGCGGTATCTCGCGCGCACCAACCTCATGAACAGCAATGAGCCTCCGCTCGGCTCGGCGCGCGAGTGTCCGCGCGACATCAAGCAGCGCCGAAAGCTCGGTCCCGCCGGCGATGGAGAATCCCTTCAAGGGCGGTATCTCTTTTTCTATCGCGTTTACGATAGCTTCAATCTCTTGCACTGCATTCTCGTGCACTTTCTTATCAGCTCCTGCGACTTCCGCCTGAATGATGAAAAGTGTTTCCTGTGTCTCGCGAATAATACGTGCAATCCGCTCTGTTCCTGTTGCGCGCATCTTCACAAACCCAAGAAATGCATTGAGCTCGTCGAGCGCGCCAAGCGCCTCAGGAAGTTCGGACGATTTCGAGATGCGCTGCTGGTCACAACCGAATACCTTGGTTGTGCCACCGTCGCCCTTACCCGTATAAAGCATATATGGCTAGTATACAGCCCCGTTTGTGGGGCTATTGACTTTACTGAATAGGTGTGTAATAATGGAAGCAGAAAGGAGGCAGTACTATGTACTACCAAAAACGTAATCCCTACCCCACCGACTGGTGGGGCGAGAAGATCTTGTGGGGAATCAGCCGGAACGCTCTGGCTTTGATTCTCATCTGCCTGGTGCTCGCTGTTGCCTACGGCAGCATGAACTGGGACTGGGTCTTCGGACTCCGCACCAAGTGATTGACTCAGGCCGCAAGGGCTCGGAACGCATCGTTCCGAGCCCTTTGTATTTTTATACAAGAGAGATGATTGTCCAGGAGAGGCTTGGCCAAGCGCTCACTCGTCTTCAAGTCCTGGTCTTGGCCACGGATAATTTTCTGCTTAAAATTTCCTCGGCCTCGGCTCGGCCCGTTGGCCTCCGGCTTTCAAGTCCTCAGGCTTGGTCACGCATAAATCTCTGCTGAGATTTTGCGCGACCCCGGCTCGCGCCGACGCGCTGCGCCCTTCAAGTCCTCTCCTGTTGGCCATGCAAAAACCGGCCTAAGCCGGTTTTCCATGTGCCCAGGAGAGGACTTGAACCTCCACGTCTTGCGACATATGCACCTCAAGCATACGTGTTTACCAATTACACCACCTGGGCAGGTGTGAACACTATACCCTCCCGCGGACTATGCCGCCACTTCTTCTTTTGCTTCCTCCACTACTGGAGCTGTCTCGGCCACCACTTCTGCTTCGATTGCAGCAACTGCCTCCGCTTCTGCTGGAGTAATTGTCTCATCGCTCTTAAGGTGGAGCATGCGTGCGTTGCGGAGCTGGCGACGAACCGCCTTCGCTGCCTTCTCACGGATGAAGTAGAGCTTCGAGCGGCGGACCTTCGAGCGCTTCACGATTTCGATAGAGTCGATAGAAGGAGTGTAGAGCGGGAACGTCTTCTCGACGCCGACGCCTGAGATAGTCGCGCGGACGGTAAACATCGCGCCGCTCTCGGTGCCGTGCTTAGTCGAAAGGACCAATCCCTCAAACGTCTGCTTGCGGGTGTTTTTGGTGACTTTTTCCTTCTTGTCGGCGCCCTTACCCTTCTTGAGTTCGACAATCTTCTGGACGACACGGACCGTGTCACCCGCGCGAATACCGAGGGCGGCGCGCCCTTCAGCGTTGACTGGAGTTATAACCTTCTGCATATGACGCGAACTGTAGCATGGCCAGCACTAAAAGCAAAATTTCCTTTTAGTGCTGGCCACGCGTCTTACTCGAGAGCAAATTCCTGGGCGGCCTGAGGGAAATGACGGATGGCTGGAGCGAGATCGGTGGGAATGGGCGCGATGATGATTGTGCGGCCGCCGGAGGGCAACGGAAGGTCGAGAGAATAGGCATGGAGGCCGAGCCGCGTGAGGCCGAGCGCGAGTTCCTTTCCAGGCGCATAGAGGACATCGCCGATGATAGGGTGATGAATTGCCTTCAGATGCACACGTATCTGGTGGGTGCGGCCAGTCTCAGGGCTTACGCTAAGAAGAGAGAATGGTCCGGCTTCACCCAACACCACAAAGCGAGTAAGCGCTTCGCGCAATCGTCCTTTTGCTTTCGGTTGAGCGCTCCTGAGTCGGAAATCTTTCCGGGATCGGCCGATATCGAAATCGATGACGCCTTTCTTCTCTTTGAGCGTGCCGTACACGAAAGCGAGATATGACTTATGCACCTCTCTGTCGTGGAATGCTTTCCGTAGAAATTCATACGCCGCAGGATTTTTCGCGAAGACCAGCACCCCGGACGTATCGCGGTCGAGCCGATGCACATAGCCTCTCTGGAGAGGCTCGCTCGTTCCCTTTTCCGGGTAGTGTTCGAGAAACCAGTCCTCTGCCGTTGGTTCTTCGGTCCGGCCATCAGTGTGCGTGATAAGTCCTGCAGGTTTCGCAACCGCAACGACGTCCGCATCTTCGTAGAGAATGGGGAGTGCCATGCCTCTACCGTAGCACTACATCACTTCCCGTGTCGACGTTCTCGTTCTGCAAATTCGGTGAGTATTTCATCAAATTCCTTTTCACTGAAATCTGGCCAGAACGTATCCGTGAAGAAAAGCTCACTATATACGGATCGCCATGTGAGGAATCCCGAAAGACGTTGCTCGCCGCTCGTGCGGATAATGATATCGGGGTCAGGCATGTCTGCACTCCAGAGGTGTCGCGCGAAAGAATCCTCGGTTATCTCTTCTCCATCCGCAGCTATAGCCTTTGCTGCAGCGACTATCTCAGCTCGACCTCCATAGGAAAGACAACACCAGAGTGTTATGCCATCATTCCCAGCGGTTTCTGCTTCGGCTTCAGTCATTGCAGTCTGCAGATCTTGTGAAAAGCGTTCGCGTTGGCCGATAAAGCGAAGGCGGACATTCTCTTCGGCCAATTCTTTCAGTTCCTTGCGAATCGACTCTCGGAAAAGATCCATAAGATACGACACCTCCATAGGATCTCTTTCCCAGTTCTCAGTCGAGAACATGAAAACGGCAAGATGCCTGATTCCTTTCTTGTGCACGAACCTGACTGTATTTCTAAGTGTATCGAGAAGGCCGACGCGATGCCCTTCGAGTTTAGGGAGACCATGAGCTTTCGCCCAGCGACGATTGCCATCGAGAATGATGGCAACACACGAAGGTACCGCTCCCGAGCGTTCGTTCATAGTTGTTTAAACCTAAGGCTCATTGCAATTAGTTGCAAGTATACCGTAAAAATACTTCTAGCTCCCAAGCTCGGTTAATCGTTCTATCCAGCCTTTTATCGTGAGAAAAATGGTGGTATCACAAACGTATATTTGGAAAGTACCGTACGGTAAGCTATCTTTCTTACTTTTACTGGCGATACTTGGTTTTGAATATGTTTTAAAAAATTGCTTACGTGGTATACCTGAGACTCGAGACCAGTATTTTTCTGCACTTTCTGTATTTAGATGAGAAAAAGTATGGATATGTCCCCGAAATTTTTTCGATGGTACTCCGAAAATTTCCTTGAAATATCGCATCATGAATCGAATGACCTCTGGATCGGCATTCGCAATGTTCGCCGTCCCTTTTCTGGTCTTACCGCCCTCACCCCAATACAAAGCCGTTCCCACCAAAAGCAATTCTTGTTTTGAAAGTGTGAGGATACTTTCCTTCGCGGCGTCAATAATTACGCGATGCCGTTTCAGCGTATTGTTTATTCTATTTACCCTCCTCTTCTCTACCGATTCGACACTGCGCCCATTGGTACTAAGTTTCTTCTTTTGCTGATCCGATAACTCTATATTACGAACCCACAAACTTACACTGGCCTTAGAAACACCCACTTCGCGCACAATTTCATTGAGTGACATTCCCTTCTTGCGAAGAAGTCGCGCTTGTTCTTGTTCCTCTTTTTTCATATCTGGTATATTCAGTATGTATTCACCTGTATATATGATATGGCAGTTCATATATTTATCAAGACACCATAGTGGTGCTACAGTGGAGAAGTTCTGGGGCGATTAGCTCAGTTGGTAGAGCAATGTCCTTACACGACAAAGGTCGCAGGTTCGAGCCCTGCATCGCCCACCAAGCCGAGGTGGTGTAATTGGTAAACACGCTGCGTTCAGGTCGCAGTGAGGGCAACCTCGTGAGGGTTCAACTCCCTTCCTCGGCACAAATGTAAAAAGCGCATACCTGCGCTTTTTACATTTGTGCCCCCGGTTGGAATCGGACCAACATCAGCGGCTTAGAAGTCCGCGGTTCTATCCATTGAACTACAGGGGCATTCTCACTTCCCTACCTTATCTTACATCTTCCCTACTACCAAGCGGGATTTATTGCGAAGGGTCAGCGTAATGATATACATCCGAAGTGTATTTGGTTTCTTCAGCGGCACGATTCTCAAATACCGTATGTATGGCATCGAGCGACGATTGACTGAAAACGGGGGCGGCGGTCGTTGTCGGAGAACCAATCACTCCTCCTGTTGCCACGGTATCAAACACATAGGCATTCCATACGACAACGATGATAAGCACGATGGTCGCGACAATAAGCAGGATAATCCAGTCGCGCTCTGGATCGAGAGACGAGAGAGAACCTAGGCGTCGAACGCGCTGAGTAAAGAAGTTCATCATAGCGAGGTGCGGGCGGTCGAAGTCGCCGCGGGAGCTGAGCCGACAGTAAGAGACAGATTTGCCTGCCACTTCCCCTTATCAGCCTGTGCAACTGCCAATTTCGATATAAAGAGATCATACGGTGCATATTCCACTGATCCAATCGTACGCATGACTGCATCAAAAGCACCGGTGATTGAGAGTGACAACAGAAGGACTGGCTGTGTGCTCGATCCTGCGGTAGACACAGACAATACACTCACCGTTGATTTCTCGGCGACGCCAAGCTGCTCAAGACTGTTGATGAACGCCACCACTCCTGTTTCTGGCACAAAATAGCTCTGCACATTTGCCTCATCATTCGCTATCTCTGCGAGTGCCGCACGAGCAGAAGCGATGCTATTCACGTTTTTATTGGCATCATCAATTTGGGCTTGGAGATCAGCTACTTGCTGGCTCTTATTCGACACAACGCTATACCACACTCCATAACAACCGATGGCAGCAAGTCCAAAGACGAGAGCTCCTAGGAAATGGGTGAGTGGCGATTTCATGGTTTTAGGACAATGGTGATTGTGAATCCGATATCCGAGTCCTTCGCGTAGACCGATACAGGCAACGTAGCCGATATAGCAGATGGCATGCTTTGCAGCGCAAGCTGGTATCCACGTAGCGAATCGCGTGTTGCTGCAGCACCATTTATAAGGAGTGTGCTTGATTTTGCTCCTGGAGTATAGGTGAACGAAGAGAGAGAAATACCGGGCCGCGGCACGACAAGTACAGATCGCACTGCAGCGCTTATTGATGGGCGCTTCGACAATGCAATCAGAGCTGCGGCGTCATTTGAAAGTGCAGTGAGACGTGCCGACAGCGCAATTTCGTCAGCAGAGGACAGGGTAGCTTTAATATGTCCTAGTTGATTCGACTTCTCTTGTACATTGCCGACAAGGTAGACATAGATTGGCAGGAGTAGTATCGCCGCCACGCCAATGAGCACAATGCTTAGTCCCACTATGACTACGATGAGACGATAGTAGTATTCATGCACAAGGGCCCGCTGGCGCGCAACAGGAAGAAGGTTGGTGAGTGGTTTAAGCATATGACATAGCGTGATCACGCAGTGCAAGCCCTATCGCCGTGGCGTACGCAAGCGATTGCGTATAGTCAAGCGACGGTATCCATAATTCGCGAGCGGCAAAATTCGTGAAGACATCGCCGGCCGCCACAGGGATGCCAAGCGCGCTCTCCAGGTATTCGGGGAGCCCGCGTACCGAAGCGTTGCCACCGGCCACTACCGCCCGTGTCACGGGTTCATGTGTACTTCCCTGCACAGCGCGTTTTTGCCAATAGTCGAGATGGCGCGCAATCTCATCGCGGATCGCCGAAACAGTAGAAAGCATTGCAGCGAGGTATTCTTCATTTCCTGGGGTTGAGACAATACCGCGTTCGGCTTTCACTTTTCGAGCCTCTGCTTCGGTGACACCGAAATACTTTTGCACGGCAAGCGTCAGTGCATGGCCACCAATGTTAATCGTCGTCGCGAAGCGGGGTATGCCTTTTGAGACGATAGAGAGCTTTGTTGTTGTTTTCCCCACATCAATAATGAGAACCGTGCCCTCGTCGTAGAGAGGAAGGAGCGCGCGAGAAGACGCGAAGGTCTCGCTTTCGAGAGAGCGCACTTCAATTCCCGCTTGATCGCATATTGAAATGGTGTCTTCCACAATGCGCCGCGCAAATCCGACACCCGTGACTAATGTCTCGCTGCGTTCATTCTGACCCACATCGACAAAATCAAATATGGTCTCTTCAGGTGGTAGTGGCACAAATTCATCGAGGTGCTGTTCAATAGTCGTCCGCCATTCAGCATAGCCTCGGCCAGCTGCCGCCGTCTCAAAAAGATAGGATTTGGATTCCGGGAGCGCCACATTCGCCGCAGAGATGCCGGCCGAATCAGCGGCACCCAAAAGAGCTTCAATAACGGAGGCATGATCAACTATTTCTCCATCGGTGAATGCTCCTGCAGGCAGACGCATCTCTACATAACTTGCAAGCACAAGACCATGTGTGGTTTCGGATAGGCGAACTGCTTTTACGCCGCTTGTTGAGATATCAATACCCGACAATGGGAGCGCCATATACTCGGGTGGTGCTAAAAGAGCGCGCAAGCGTTCACTGAAGACAAGGGACATGGCTATAGTATAGACGATTTTCCGTCATCGTCCGCACGAAACCTTCGATTAATGTGCACTGGTGCCGGATGGCACTTCCCTATCGGGCTCGAGAAATGCAAATGTCTCATCAGAACCCACGGCGAAGAGCATGCCATTGCTCTCAAGTCCGCGTATCGTCCTTGGGGCGAGATTTGTGACGAATGCGAGCTGTCGCCCAATAAGCGTTTCAGGCTCACTCACATAGGCAGCTATGCCGGAAACAATCTGTCGCAGACTTTTCTCTCCTTCGGGAGAAACCTCATTAAAATCGACTTCAAGCCGAAGCAGTTTATCGGTTTCAGGCACGCGCTCGGCCGAGCGGACTGTGCCTATTTGCACGTCAATTTTCGAAAATTCATCAATGGTGATGCGCGGTTTATTCATCCCGTTAGAAGTTTCCATACGACTCATAGTACCAAGCAAACGACTTTCTGCACGAGTAGTCTCGTTTCGACGAAAATCTCACGTGAGTTGAACTTCTAACGGGATTCATGGTTCGTACGAGAAAGATAACTAGTAAGGATGAGTGCTGCAGCCTTGTCATCAATACTCTGATGCTGTTTCGGTGCACGGGACTTCCCTTGTTTTTCGGGAGGTCGAAGCGCCTCAGCGCTGGTAAATACTTCTGACTCATAGAAGACAGGTATGCCGGCACGTTCAGTGAGCTTATCTCCGAGCGCATGAGCATCTTTCACAATAGGATTATCACCGCCGGCAAGTGTTCGCGACTCCCCGATGACCACAGCCGTGACATTTTTCTCTGCAATGAGCACACAGAGTTCATCGAGGAGTCGCGGAGTGTTCGATATGATGGCATGCGGGAATCCCATCGTGCCTTCCTCATCAGAAAGCGCGAGACCGATTTTCGACGTTCCATAATCCACTCCGAGATATCGCATAGGTAAAGTGTATGGTATATAGTGCAACTATGCACTACTTTCCACCATTTTATTCCCCATTCGTCCCTGCGCTTGTCACGGCATTGCTGCCTATTCTCGTAGTCGTTGCGCTCTGGACGGTTGCCATCAAAGGCTATGCGCTATGGCACGCGGCACGCGGCGGACAGAAGTGGTGGTTCATCGCACTCCTTGTCATAAATACGCTTGGCATTTTGGAAATCGTGTACCTCATCTGGTTCCGCCCTGTGAATTCTGGTACAGTCTCGTCAGCGACTCCTAAAGGCGAGTGGCAGAAATAAGCCGCGTTGGCTCTAGTGCGGAGAGGTGGCCGAGTGGTCTAAGGCACTTGTCTTGAAAACAAGCGTGGGGAAACCCACCGTGAGTTCGAATCTCACCCTCTCCGCAGTGGAGCTAAGCTTTCTCTTCAAACAGTGGTGCTATACACAGCACTAACCCATAAAACGTACGTGTGCAGAACATGCCTAGGGGAAAGGGTTAGTGCTGGGTATACTTTTCACATGGCTACGAGCGCGATTATGGAGTGGGAAGGACGTGAATATGACCATAGTCCGAAAAGCGCCGATTGGTATTGGGCGCTCGGCATCGTCGCTGTCGCGAGCGCGATTGCATCGCTACTTTTTGGAAATATCCTACTCGGCATTCTCATCATCATCGCAGCGGTTGCAATCGCCCTCCACGCTACAAAAGAACCGCCGGTCCACATCTTCCGCCTTGTTGATACGGGCCTTATGGTAGGAGAAGATCTGCATCCGTATGAACGCATGCACTCCTTTACTGTGCTCGAAGATATTGAGGGAGAATTGCCACCTCTCTTATCCATCAAAACAGAGAGTTGGCACTCTCCACACCTCGTCATCCCTCTTGCGGGGGTCGACGCAGATCTTATCTATACGTATTTTCTGCATCATGTGGATGAGGCAGATCATCAGCATACCGTGAGCGATTTGGTGGCGGCTTGGCTTGGATTCTGATATACATTCAGTATTGCTCTCGTCGTTCAACGGATAGGACACCGGCTTGCGGAGCCGGCAATAGAGGTTCGATTCCTCTCGAGAGCACAAATACATAAGGTCGCGCACTGCTGCGCGACCTTATGTATTTGTGCTTAGCGCAGCGATGTTTTGTCAGCAGACAAAACCGCGAGCTGGGGTAGCGAAAATCTGCGAGTGACGACGAACAGATTATTCGTGACCACAAAAAGAGTCTTCGAATTTTTGTGCTCTCGAAGCAGGCAACCTGCGTTGCCTGTGTGAGGAATCGAACGCCGGAGTTTGTTTTCGTCAGTAGACGAAAACAATGAGGCGGTGCCTAGACCACTAGCGAGCGGCGGCGAGATAGTGAGTCGAGGGAGATAAGGCGTACTCGCCGGTCCTCTCGAGAGCACAAAACATGAATTGAAACGAAAAGAGTCGCTCGGCGACTCTTTTCGTTTATATGAATTTCCAAGTACTGATAATTGGATCGAACCAATTCGCCGTTCCCGCAAGGGTAGTTATTTCGTAGAGGTACCCGCCGCGAATGACCCATATCTCGCGCGTGTCGCCGAGAACTGCATCACGACTGGTAAAGGTCACCGCCCGCACCCCGTCGAGCGAAGTGTTCTCAACGTTCTCTCTCACTCCAGAAGGCACGTCCTGCTTGAATCGTGCCTCGGAAATCGCTGATTCGCTGTATGGCACAATGAACACCTGGAAACCACGGACTTTCACTAGATTTTCCAGCGTGATGGTCATCGCGCCGCCGCCCTCATCATGTTCGTCTGTAGTTGATTGCGGCGAGTGATAAAACGAGAAATGGTACTTTTCGTTTCGGTATTCAATATCGCCGGGCCGCGGCGGCGATTGGGACTCTATCCTGTCGGGAGTTAAATGGGTCCCCGAAGGAGCGGCGGCGACCGCGATCGGCGTGGTAGTAGACGTTGCCTGTCCGACGGCGGCAACCTGCGGGGTGTCCGAAGGACGCGAAAGGGAGAACGCGAATGCTCCCCCACCGACGAGAATCGCCGCTGCAATGGGAATGATTTGGAATGGAATCTTCATAGGTATTGGGGCGAGGAATTATCGAGGTTCGCAAACCGCACTTTAGACTGACTAGTACTAGTAACCGTACCGAATCCCGTGCCGTCACACAAGAAGAACTTATCCACAGTCCTCAAAAAACCGAGGAGATGCCTCATATACTATGAGCCGAACAGAATCAATTTCCCGGTGAAGAGCTTAATGATGAACCCTTCAAACAACCGCATCATGCGACTCGGTGTTGAATCGCCCGTTGTGAAGCTTAAGATGTTTCCGTATCCGGTTCCTCCAGAATTCGTCGCATAGGCGCGATAGTAGTAGACGACAGTTGGAGAGAGGCCGCCGACAGTGCCGTTGAAGGAACCGGTGCCGGTCATGCCACCGAGTGTGGTGGTGGCAATGACCGTTGAAAGATTTGAGACGGTGCCATAGGCGAAACCGTTCTGGATCGCATTCGCTCCGCCGTTGTTCGTAATGGAACCGACGAGGTTTGCTGACTGGAAATCAACCGCGCCCGCGAAGTCGGTAGTGACGGTGGGGGCCGTAACTCCTGGGGGAGTAACGCTGTTTGAGGCGGAAGATTCGGCGCTGTTGCCTATCGCATTTGTTGCATGGACGGTAAATGTGTACGCGACGCCGTTCGTGAGACCAGTAACGATGATGGGGCTGCCGGTGCCGGTGCCGGTAAAACCTCCGGGAGTTGAGGTAACCGTGTAGCCCGTGATTGCCGAACCTCCGTCGTTTGCCGGTGGGGTGAAGGTGATTGATGTTTGTGTGTTTCCTGCTGTGGCAGTGCCGATGGTTGGAGCGTCGGGGACAGTGGCAGGTTTGATGGCGAGGGTAAACGCATTCCACGAGTTTCCCGAAGCAACCGTGCCTCCGCCGGTGAACGCCGCCGGGTCATATGTGCCGGAAGACCAGGTTACGTATCCGGCACCGACATCCGCGTCTTGTGAGTCAGATCCAGACTTCGTCTGGAAGGCCGTCAGATACGCGGCGGTGTAGGTTGCACCAGCAGCAATAGCTCCGGCGCCGGCCACATAGATCCAGGCGCCGGAAGTGGAAGGAGTAATTGCGCCGGGATTCGCAAGATGGGTGCCCGTTCCCCCGGCAGTGACCACCGCGACGTCAAGCGGCGTATTTTGGTCAACGCCCCGGAACACATGGACGGACCAAGCCCTGCCGCCAGTCGTGTCGCCGCCTCCGATAAGCGCCGAGGTTTCCGGTGTCGCGGGCATGAACTCATACCCGACCACGAAATTTGAGTCGTAGGAGGAACCGTTCTGGTATAGAACAGTCCCTCCGGCCAATGTGTAGCTCACCGCCGAAGGGTTGGTAATCGTCAGCGCCTTACTAGTGGTGTCGCCGTTAGAAAACGAAATAACGACCAGGTCGCCCGCTTGCGGAGTGGAGTTACTGCCGCCCGTGAGCGAAAAAGTGACCGTCGTGTTGCCATTCACGCCGGCAGAGCTGCTTGATTGACCCCCCACATATGTTATCGCTGCCTGCGCCTGCGCCGGCAGAACAAAAAATAACAGAATGCCGCAGAGCAAGATCCTCTTCACTGGGATTCTTATGGTTATAAATGCTGAATTTGCGGCAGCCATACTATTATTCTATTGTTGGAATATCATAATTTTACCGCTGAAGAGCCTGAGAATGAACCCTTCAAACAACCGCAT
>DIZH01000017.1:0-20560 GCA_002429325.1 Patescibacteria group bacterium UBA6033
GTAGAAAATGACTATGGATTCTCCGATACAAAAAAAATATTTACCCTGACACTATGAAAAAAATAATTCTCGGAACTTTATTTTTTCTCGGCTTTGCATTTCCTTCTTCTACGCATGCGGCAGTTGGAGTGATGTTTGGCGGTCTTGATATCTTCGAGTTCCCCTGTACCTGTTCCCCTGCCATGTTTACTGTGTTCGTGCCGCTTTTCCTTGGTCCTATCCCCGTCGCAGGAGCACTTGCAGTTCCCGATACTCCGACACTGTTCCCATGGTATGAGTTATTCCCGAGCGCATGGGCGCTTGGGTTCTACACACCAGGCGCACAATCCTGCATGATTTATGTCGGCACCGGTTGCGCACCGCTTCCCGTTATCGGTACCATGACGCCCTTTACTGGGACATCACTGTAACGAGCGAGCGAGCGCGAGCCACACCTCAACCGAAAGATCTTCAGCACGCGCTTTCTCGGGAATATCACCCGCAGCAAAACCCGCTTCAGTGAGATTCTTCCGCACAAATTTACGCTTATGCGCAAAACCAGCGCGCACTAGGTCAAAGAAATTCTGCTCTTCTTCACGATTGCTGAAATTTTTGCGTGAAATATCAGAAATGGTGAGCACTGCCGAATCGACATTCGGAGCCGGTAGAAATGCTCCGCGAGGAACCGTGAACTCGTAGTGTGGAGTTCCATACGCCTTTACCGAGAGCGAGAGGATGCTTTCTTTTTTCGAACGTGCAATGCGCTCAGCGACTTCTTTCTGCACAAGGAGCGTCATCGAGCGCGGCTGACGCTCGGACTCGAGGAACATTCTGAATATCTCGCCGGTAAGGTAATACGGAATGTTGGCAACCAGTGCATATCCATCTGGGAGCGAAGTGATATCGAATGTGCGTATGTCGCCATGAGTAAGCATAAGCCGTCCATCTGCTATCTCGCTCGCAAAATCGTCCTGCAATTTTTTAAAAAGTTCTTCATCTGCCTCCACAGCGATGACCTGCTTTGCTACTTTCAGCAATTCTTTGGTGAGCATGCCGGTGCCCGGACCTATCTCAAATACGACGCCTTCGCTCGTAAGCGGTGCTACACGTGCGATGCGCTCCGCAATGCGCGCATGCATTAAGAAATTCTGCCCAAGGCTCTGTTTAGCACGCATAAGACTATTGTATACTTTCCACCATATGAGCGATATACGACTTACGCCGCACAACTTCGACACCCACTTCCGCAATACCTTACGCTACAAGCACGGATTTGAGCACGCCGATCTTGAGAGGGCGAAAAGCATTATGGGTGATGTTATAGGGCATGTTGAACATAAATTCGACACGAAACTCGGTATGAAAGCTGAACACTTCGACGCCGCCTTAGAATTTTTAAATAAGGAACACAAAGATTGGAAAGCTTTACCGGACTACAAACGAGCACATATAGAGAGTGCACTTCGAGAGCATTTTGGTATCGAAGAGGCATAGCGAGCAGAAAAAGCGAATCATTTTATTATCCAATCATCATCCAAAAGCGACCGCGCTCGGTCGCGGGCTGAGATCACAGGCTCCTGTTTGCCATATTCACCATAGTCCACGAGCGACTCGTCGATATCTGCGAGGAATGATGATGGCTCGGCACACGAATCAGTACCGTAGATCTTACGCACGCGCGCAAGTGTCAGATACAGTCGAGTCTTCGCGCGCGTCATCGCAACATAGAACAGTCGGCGTTCCTCCTCTTCGTCCCTATCTCCGCCAGCTGGCGGACTCTCTCCCATGCCCTGATGCGGAAATAGTCCTTCCTCCATACCGCTCACGAAGACCGTATCGAACTCGAGCCCTTTTGCAGCATGTACGGTCATGAGCGTCACACCGGTTTTCTCTCCCTGATCGAGCTCATCCTGGTCGCTCGCAAGCGCTGCCTCCGCAAGAAACAGTGCGATACCTTCTTTTCCGGGAACATGATCATATCGAGCAGCCACCGATGCGAGCTCTTCGATATTCTCAAATCGCTCTTTATCTTCGGCGCTTCCCTCTTCTGCTAGTGCGCGACGCATACCACTCTTCTCGATGACAACCTTCACGAACTCTGAGGGAGTCGCCGTATCTGAAACTACAGAAAGCTCCTCAATGATCTGCTCAAACGTCTCCACTTTCGCAAGATCACCAGCGCGTAGCGCGGCGCGCTGTCCCGCTGCGAGTTTTCCAAGTGTGACCGCACCAATGCCGCGCGGCGGCGCAGCCGCCGCGCGTATTTTATCTACCTCGCGTGAGGGGTCCATCGCGAGTCGCATCCAGGCGAGTGCATCTTTCACTTCCTTGCGTCCGAAGAACCGTGTCCCGAGAAGTTTATACGGCACGCCAGCACGCAGCAGTCCTTCTTCGAGCGCGCGGGATTGGAAGTTGGTGCGGAACAATATGGCGATATCTTCTGGACGTGAACCGTTCTTCATCAATTCGCGGATGGTGAGCGCAATCCATCGTGCTTCGTCTTCAGCACTGCTCGCGATATGTATGACAATTGGCTCGCCGCTTCCCTGCTCTGTTGTGGAATACTTCTCTTTGCGGTTTTTATTCTTTGCGATGACCGCATTGGCTGCGTCGACCAGATTCTTCGTCGAGCGGTAGTTCCGTTCGAGAATAATCGTCTCTGCCTCAGGATACGTCTTGTCGAACTCAAGCAGGTTTTCAATCGTCGCGCCGCGCCACGTGTAAATCGTCTGATCAATATCGCCGACCACGAAGAGGTTCTTATGCTGTGCGGCGAGCATATTCGTCAGCCGCCCCTGGAGCGCATTTGTGTCTTGATACTCGTCAATGTGGATATAGCGCCATCGCGATTGTGCCTCCTTGCGTATATCCGCATGCTCTTCGAGCAAGCGCACCGGAAGCGCCAAGAGGTCATCGAAGTCGAGCGCCTTCTCTTCTTTCAACGTTTTCTCGTAGCGCAGCCATGCTTCTGCGGCAATACGTCCGCCGAAACTTGAACGGCTATTCTTCTCATAGAATTCATTCGCGCGCATTCCTTCCCCTTTCGCGCGCGAGATGCGGCCGAGCACAGCGCGCGGCGAGAGTTCTTTGACCGAGACATCGAGCGCTTTGAGCGCTGCCCCTATCGCCTTCTCTGAGTCATCACGATCATAGACACTGAAAAACCGCGGTATGCCGATAGTCGAACCATACTTTTCGAGGAGCTCACGACCAAGACCATGGAACGTCGCGATGAAAGGGACCGAGGTGTCGTCACCGAGCATCGTCCGCACACGTTCCCGCATCTCGCGCGCTGCTTTGTTGGTGAAGGTGACCGCGAGTATCTCCTCGGCTCGGACGCCTTCGCGTATCAGGTGGTAGACGCGCGTCGCAAGGACACGTGTTTTCCCGCTTCCCGCGCCAGCTAGGACTGAAATAGGTCCTTGCGTAGCAAGGACCGCACGCTTCTGTGCATCATTTAGCCCATCGAGGTAGTTCACCTATCGAATATAGCGCACAAAGCGCTTTCCACAGGCATAAATGCCCCTTATTGACTCACAGGCTCACTCGGCTATACTGAATTTACGACCGTACGGCTGCATTCAAGAAATGGCTTATTTACACGGTATTTAAGCCATTTTTGTATTCGAAAGACCCCCCGATCTACCCCGTTTTCACATTAAATCCACTACAACACTTTTCCTAACAGGACTCGTTTTTATTGCCTCAACGGTAGCTCTTCTACCGAATCGCGCGAACGCGTTTTGGTTTTTCCCAATATATGCAGATGCAGCGGGCATTGGCTCCGCGCCAGACGCTTCTACTCCTCTTCTTAAGGCAGCTACGAATGTTGACCCAAACCCGGATAAAGGTCTCGGCGCGAGTATCCAGATGAGCGATAACGCCATGCTTGCGTATAGCGGTCCTTCAGGCACGACCGCAGATATCGCAAATGCGACTCCTCCTGATCGCATTTCTGTCTACGTCGTACGCCCAGGCGATACGCTTTCCGAGATTGCATCTATGTTCGGAGTTTCCGTAAACACCATTATTTGGGCGAACAACCTGAGCGGCGGAGTAGCACATCCTGGTGACACTCTTATTATCCTACCTATATCCGGAGTCAAACGCACAATAATTAAAGGGGACACTCTTGCCTCCATTGCAAAGAAGTACGGCGCAGACACGACAGAAATAGCTCAGTTTAACGGCTTCGATTCTCAATCCCCACTCGTCATCGGCTCAACAATTATTATCCCTGGTGCTGAAGTGAATCCAGTCTCCGGCTCTACGAAAGCCGTCGCAACAGGAACAACGAAGAAGTTTAGCAAGACTCACGAGCCCTATCTCGGCGGCAGCGGCTCAGATCAGCCTGGCTATTACAGCTCTCCGGTCCCAGGCGCTCGCATCACACAGGGCGTCCATGGATGGAATGCCGTCGACTTCGGTGCAGCACGCGGCACCCCTATTCATGCAGCAGCTGATGGCACGGTTATTATTGCTCGCAATAATGGCGGGTGGAACGGCGGCTATGGCAATTATGTCGTCGTCACTCACGACAACGGTACGCAGACGCTCTATGCTCATATGACAAGCAGCATCGTTTCTCCGGGACAATCAGTATCAGATGGACAGGTCATCGGATATGTCGGATCGACTGGTATGTCGACAGGTGCACACCTCCATTTCGAAGTGCGCGGTGCAGCAAATCCGTTCCACAACTGCACTGTCGGGAGTGTGTGTTCTCCTGAATAACCTTTCGAAAGAAGAATAACGGCGTCAAAGGAGTCGCTGTTCTTCTATTACCAAGCGAGTCGAGTGACAAAGAACATTTGCATGCATTTGTTCGAGGCAAGCGCAGGGCGACCAGATTTTTCAAGACCGTACTCGGGCTTAGAAAAACGGAAGTACTCCTGTGGTGAGGAATCTCAGCTTTGTGAACTTATTCAAATCCAAATAAACCTCGAGGCCGATACTGCAGTGCTTCATGCACGAATGCGGGAGTGACTTCATCAGCGCCAGCCAAATCTGCGATAGTGCGTGCCACGCGCATGGTGCGATGATAGCTCCGCGGCGAGAGATTCATGCGCGCAGCAGCGGCCGTTAATGCTTCTTTTGCAGCAGAACTGAAACCGCTCTTTTCATCGAGTTCGCGGCCAGTGAGCGCCGCATTGGTGGCTCCTGATTTGCCAGTGCGTTTCGCGGAGCGGGTACGCGCCGCGACAACGCGTGCGCGCACCTGCTCTGATGATTCTCCACTTGCAAGCTTCGCAAGCGTGTCATGCGGGACAAGCGGTACTTCAATCCAGAGGTCGAGACGGTCGACGATAGGGCGTGAAATACGGCGCGATTGTTTTGCGGCGGCGAGAAACGCTGCGCGACTATCATTCGAAAGTGTGTTTGCAGGATTCATCGCGGCGACAATCATGCAATCAGCCGGAAAGGTGACGGTCGCCCGCGCCCGCGATACGGTGACGACACGGTCTTCAAGTGGCTGGCGCAATGCTTCAAGCACGCGAGATTCAAACTCTGGGAACTCATCTAAGAAAAGCACGCCTTTGTGCGCGAGCGTGACCTCGCCTGCTTTTGGAAATGCCCCGCCGCCTACTATGGCAACATGCGACACCGAATGGTGCGGCGCACGAAACGGCGGCCAGTACACCGCTTCGCCATCAGTCAGCAATCCGGCAGTCGAATGAATGGCAGTTACCTCAAGCATCTCATCGTCGGTCAGGGGTGGAAGAATACCCGTAAGCGCACGAGCAAGCATTGTCTTGCCGGTACCGGGCGGACCATAAAAAACTATGTTGTGCCGGCCGGAAGCAGCGATCTCGAGCGCGCGTTTCGCGCTCTCCTGCCCTTTCACTTCGGCAAGGTCGATTGATAGTGGTTGTACACTCAAGCGACGGTCGCGAATGAGACGCGGAAGACGCTTCTCTCCTTTCAGGTGCTGCAAAAGTTCTGCGAGCGATGCAGGCGCATAAATGGCAACGCCTTCGGCCAACAGAGCTTCACGTGCATTGCCTGGTGGTACGAAAATTTTCTTGATGCCTCGCCGTTTCGCAGCAAGGACCTGCGGCAGCACCCCGCGCACACTCCGCAATCCTCCATCGAGCGCTAGCTCCCCTATGAGAAGAGTCTCTTCAGCAAAAGGAGCGACTTCTCCTGCCGCGATGAGATACGCGAGCGCAAGAGCGAGGTCGTAATGCGAACCTTCCTTCTTCAGGTCTGCCGGAGACAATGAGAGAACGATGCGTTTGTTCTGCTGCTTCGGCGGTTTATAGCCGGAATGGCGTATCGCAGCACTCACGCGGTCGCGCGCTTCTTCGACTGCTTTATCAGCGAGACCAACGACTGCAAAATTATGCAGTCCGCGCGTCAGATCAGCTTCAACAATGATAATCTCTGCGCCTGAACCAACCGGCTGTGCCGCCAGCGCTTTAGCGTACCCCTGTTTGAGCGCAGTAGCAGACGTCGTTTTCTGTGGGCGAACCGCGCTCGGTTTCGGCTTCACCACAGTCATGACGTTTACTTATGGGCGATGCACGTCGTCGCCGCAGGATCAGCCGCGAGCCGATCTTCTTCTATGACTGCTTCGCATACCTCACACTTCCCATAGGTGCCCCTCTCTATTGATCGAAGCGCTTCGAGCACGGTATCGTAGCGCGCTTCAAGGTCAGCGAAGATAGCTGAAGTAGTGTCGCGACTTACGACGACGTCTGCTTGGTCCGCTAGGTCGGCTTCGATTCCAATCTCTGTCGGTACTGCCTCCCAGTCGTCAGGTACTCCTAGATTCCTACGGCCGATGTCGCCCATCTCAGACTCGAGTTTCTTTTTCTCTTCTTCCAATTTCTGCTTGAAGCGTGCGGTATCCATACAATGATGATAACAGACTATTGCGCGCGCGACGTTGCAAGGCGATCGAGTACTTCCGCAAATGCCGCTGGGTCGCGTGCGATGATCATCGTCTGTTGATTCCAATAACCATAGACGAGAACGCTCCGACCAAGAGCATCGCGATATATACGAACGTCATGATTACCGACGGTCTCATCGCGGAATCCTACTTTGGATGTGCTCATCGGAGTAGCCTGTTTCGGTGTTGTGCTGGCTGTGGATGATGCAGTTGTAACAGGAGCTGGATACAGAGGAAAGAGCGCTTTGAGATCCTGCTGCATAGAAGGTTCCCATGCGAGCATGCCGGAGAATGTAGCGCTATAGAGATCGACCGAGAGGATAAAGAAAGGGCTCTGCACTCCATTCGCGTTCACGACGCCTGCCATATTCCCTGTCGCGCGTATATTACGCGTCACGATGCCCGGCACGGGCACATTGAGTAGTAGGAGCACATTCGTTGAGGACTCTCCGACGAGAGCGAGCTGTCGCACCGTATTCAGCGAAAGAGGCTTTGTCACTGATTGAGCAATAGCCTGGATGAGCGCATTTCCCGAGCCTGAAACCGAATCAGTACTATCGACAAATATTGGTGCGACGGATGCAGGCCCAACGATGACCGGAGTGGCCGCCGTGAGATATCGCGAGTACGCGACATAGACGCCGCCACTGCCCACTAAGAGAAGCAAGACTCCCGCAGCGATATACCAATAATTGTGGTTGCTCTGTTCAGATGTTTCTGATGGCGCGATGTCCTCGTGAGGATGAGCGTCCTGCTCGGCAGCAAGCACCGTTGCGGTAGACGCGTGTGTGTCGCTCAGTCGCTGTCTAAAATCGTCTGAATACGTTTTAAGAGGAGTAGCTTCTGGTTCTTTCGGAACAGGCGCGGGCTCAGGTTCGGGTTCGGGAATTGGCTCTGCAACCGGAGATAGCGGAGTTTGTGGAATTTCCGAGACAGGCGAAGCTTCGATAAGTCTCTCTTCCGGCTTGGGTGCTGATTTAAGAGGAGATAACCCCGGCGTGCCGCCTCTCTGGAATACATCGACGTCGCCCGCAAACGTACGGATATACCTCTCCGGTTGCTGTCCACCGAACGATGAGTCTGGCACTTGAGGTACAACGTCTTGGTCCATTCACTACCTATAGTAGCGTATTCTCCCCTCTCGCATAGAGGTTTATCCCTAAAAATGCGTATTAGCCGCGTGCAGAAATCGTGAATTTGTGGGGATCGTCGCACATATCAGTGAACGCGTGCGCGGCTTCTTTGAGTTTCGCTGAGGATGATTTCCCGAAAGAAATCACTTCGACTTGGCATCCTTTATTGATATCAAGATATTCGATAAGAGGAACGAAATCGCCGTCGCCAGTCACCAGGATAACGGTGTCGAGTTTCGGAGCGAGCTTAACTGCGTCGATTGCAAGTCCGACATCCCAGTCGGCTTTCTTTGCGCCATCGGCGAATATTTGAAGGTCTTTTACCTTCGTCTCGATGCCCATCTTCGTGAGCGCATCGAAGAAGTTCTTCTCTTCGCCGCTTTCTGTCGATATCACATAGGCGATAGCACGCACGAGAATGCGGCCACCGACGGCTTCGTCGAGAATAGCACCGAAGTTAACGCGCGCTTTGTAGAGGTGCTTCGCGCTGTGATAGAGGTTCTGTGTGTCTATGAATACGCCGACACGCTGGGCTGGATGTTTGATAACTGCCATAAGTAAATATGTTAGTAGGTTACAGGGAGTAGTTTGTAGTAAAAAATCAGCTCCCTAGTTTTATTAAAATTCTGCGATGTAGTCGCCTTCTCCATTCTACCACCTAATACCGACCAAAAACGATAAGATACAAGGCACGGGAAGATGATTTCTGGAGGCGTACTTTTCGGTACGACGCAAGAAATCAGCGGGGCCCGTAACGCAGTAGATTGCGTTTTTGGTTGGCATTACTTCTTGAGACCGAGTTTCTTGATAAGAGCGGTGTAACGGCGCTTATTGTTTGTCTCGAGATAGCGCAAGTGTATGCGGCGATCGGCGACCATCTGCAAAAGACCACGTCGAGAATGGAAATCTTTCGGATTCTTCTTGAGGTGCTTTGCAAGTTCATCAATCTGCTTGGAAAGAATAGCGACCTGCACATCCGGAGAACCGGTGTCTTTATCGTGCCGTGCGACGTCCTTTATGATAGTCGCCTTTTTCTTGGTTGTAAGCATGTTTCCCCTACCCTACCACGTCTTGCAATATTACGCAAGTCTTGTGTAATCCTATAATCTCTCTGTGACAGCCTAGTTGTTGGCACGAATGTGCGGAGCTTGGAAAATTTCGCACATTCGTGCCTGCGTTTTGCGTGATTGCCGCAGGTAAATACGCAACAACGTCATATTGTGCGCACTTGGGTGGTACACTTTATCTATGAACGCTGAGGCCGCGAAACGCCAATTTCTTGAATATATCGAGATAGAACGGGGTCGCGCAGTGAAGACCGTTGAGAACTATGACCACTATCTCAGCCGCTTTTTCGAACAGATGAAGATAGGCGACGTAAGCGACATTACTGAACAGCATGTGCGTGAGTTCCGTCTGTGGCTCAACCGCCAGTCGGGCACGGGAAACGATTCGATGAAGCGGCGCACCCAGAATTACTATATGATTGCGCTCCGTGCATTCCTCAAGTTCCTCCGGAAGCGCGATATTGCAGCCATTTCTCCAGAGAAAATTGAGCTCGCGAAGCTTCCTGAGCGCCAGATTGACCTCATCACCTCTGCCGAACTCGAGCGCCTCATGCGGGCGCCCAAAGATGCATTTGCAAAAGAAACGGACCCGCATAAAGCACGCTCGTATTTGCGCGATACGGCTATTCTTGAATTATTATTCTCGACCGGACTGCGCGTCTCTGAACTATGCGCGCTCAATTCAGATATTGATCTCACACGCGACGAGCTCTCCGTGCGCGGCAAAGGCGAGAAAGTGCGCGTCGTTTTCCTCTCAAGTGCGGCGAAAGACTCCGTACGCACGTATCTCAAGGCGCGCGATGATATGGAGGAAGCACTTTTCGTGGACGGACGACCAAACAAGCTCCACCGCATCATCCCTCGCGACGTACAGCGGCACCTGAAGTCATATGTCGCGCGCGCCGGCATCACGAGCATCGTGACGCCGCACACGCTCCGTCACGCCTTCGCGACTGACCTCCTCAGCAATGGCGCTGATATCCGCTCCGTGCAGCAGCTCCTCGGCCACGCCTCCATCAATACGACGCAGATTTATACGCACATCACCGACAGTCACTTGAAAGAAATACACCGCAAATATCACGGGAAATCTCGAGGTTAAAAACTGAGTGAAGCGAAGCCCCGTAGCCAAGCATTCTGATGCTTGTGGTACTGGGGTTCCACTGCAAGAACCGCGTCTAATCCTCCGCCGGGTGGAGGATGTTCGACAGTATGTACAAGTCAACCCTACTTAGAGGTAGGTTGTAGGAGTTGGGTATATCGCATCAGATATGTACGAGCTTTCTGTTGATCCTCGCCACTGAGTCGTTCACTAATTGCGACCTCAAGTTTCTGTGCCGTTGCCGACTCTTCCTTCAAGGGAACTCTGACATCTTGGTCCCTCCATTCGTCCTCTGAGCTTGCGTAGACGTTGAAATAGCGCCCTACGTTTGTAAGAAACGTGTCGGAAAACATATACTGCCCGTCTGGGGTTAAGATGAAGTTATAATTTTGGTCGTCTACATCAAGTCCTAGCGACTCGAGCGCGGCAACAATAGGCCGTCGTGTTGGTTTGTCGAGATTGCCTATCAAGTCGGCATGCTTCTCGAGGTTTTTCCAAGGAGGTACTGGGCCTGCGGCGTAAATCCTATCAATACTGAAAAGTCGGGGTTCTGTCCCTACCATATGCATATCTGGAATGTTTTTCGGAAAAAGAATATGGAGGATTTTAAATAGGTAGAATTGTCGTTTAAAACGATTGCGCTCGCCCTGATCCATTTTGGGATGAGGAATAAACTCAACGTTCTCGTAGTCGGCAAATCCGGGTCCTTCAACTCCTGCTGCGTGAAGAACTGCTACAACCTTTTTCGGGTCATCTGGGTGTATGTACACGGTCTTTTCCAAACCACGACCTAACGGCCCTCCTTGAGACAAGGATTTTTTCTCCGCCCGTCGCACTAGCGATTCTCCAAAAGTCTCTTTTTTGGGCTTTTCGGACATGAATGCAAGTTTAACATATGCTCTTTTGTCAGACCCTACGAACAAAACCGAGGGTTCGAACTTCCTCTATCTGGAGCTCCACTGACTGGATTCGAACTCGTGGCGGTGGCGAGGTAGAATACACGCATGAAAATCGTCTCGTGGAATGTGAATGGGCTACGGTCGCTCGCAAAAAGTGAGTATTGGGAATCTTTTTTGAAAGGAACCAAGCCCGATATCTTCTGTCTCCAGGAGACGAAGGCAAGTCCCGAACAGCTCACTGAGCAATTCCTCTCCCCTGCCAGCTACTCAGCATTCTTCTCTTCTTCTCAAATTAAGAAGGGTTATAGCGGCGTCGCGATTTATTCAAAAGTAGAGCCGCTCAAGGTCATCTATGGTATGGGCATACCTGAGTTCGATCAGGAGGGTCGCCTCGTCGGCGCTGAATATGAGGACTTTTGGCTTTTGAATGTCTACTTCCCTAACGGCGGCCAGGGTCCCGAACGGCTCGATTATAAAATGCGTTTCTATGATGCGTTCCTTGCCTTTGCAGAGAAGCTGCGCAAACAGAAACCAGTCATATTCTGCGGCGATGTGAATACTGCCCATGAGGAAATCGACCTCGCCCGACCGAAAGAAAACGAGGATAATACTGGCTTTCTTCCTGACGAACGGGCCTGGATAGACGCCGTTATAGACGCTGGCTACGTCGATTCATTCCGACATTTCCACCCCAATACCAAAGAAGCGTATACCTACTGGGACATGAAGACGCGAGCACGCGACAGAAACGTCGGCTGGCGTATTGATTATTTCTTCGTTGCGAATGAACTCCTGAAGCAATTGAAAAAAGCAGAAATCCATCCCGAGATTTACGGCTCCGACCACTGCCCTCTTTCGATAACGGTATAAAGGACAAGTTATCCACAGCGTGTCCTTTACACTGTCCTTTACTGCGCTACTATCAACAAAGGACGGAGGCTCTTTCCTGGATCTTTCTATCGGCATCAGAGCGCTATCGCTTAATGTTCCTGCCCCCGCTCCGCGGCGTATCCGCGACACAAGCCCCACGGCATGGTAACTGTCTAGCGCAGAAGCGCCAGAAGCAAAAACCAAACCACCCTCATTTCTCCGGTCAGAGGCACCATCTTACGCCCCTGCTCCTTTTCGCCTCAGACCACCTTGGGTGGTTTTGTTGTTTATATACTTCCCTTTCGTATGTTCCACGTGGAACACTTGGAGGCCTCGCCTCCAAGTAAACAAATAAAGCGGGGCGAGTTAAGAAATGAGGGTAAAGACTTGGCCTTAGTGGCCCGGAACGCGACCAATTATTCTTGCCCGTACTCGGGCTTGGAATAATGAAGCACTCCTTGTGGTGCACTCATTTTTAACTCGCCCCGCTTTATTGCACTCTGTTACATGTGGAACGCTAGCAAACGTGGTGTTTCTCCATTATATGCTTTATTTCCTCATCTTCTGCTGCTTCACGACGCTGCTTCCCTGCCTCACCCAACGTCTTTAGCTCTTCCTCTGACAGTGCTAGTAGTTCTGCTGTCCTTTTATCGAGATATTCGCCCGTGTTGCGTGCCGCATCGTCAAGGACTTCCTCTAGGAGCGCATTGAGGACATAGCCTATCTTCGGTCCTGGTTTCATGTGGAACACCTCCATGATATGGACGCCGTCAGTCTTAAGCATCTTTACAGAAATAGGATCGCGGAGTGCCTGTTCGACCATTGCTTTATATTTCCTGAACCGGAAAGGCTGTTCTTTCGGTCTCCCTGTTCCTATACGGTCACAAATGCGCAGATTCAGGAGATCCCAGATGTTCTCTTCTCCTACGTTGGTTATCATACGGCGAACAGCAGAAAGGCTTATTTGCTCAGGATCTGAGAAGAACATGTGCCAACGCACTAGTTTAACGACCTTTTCTATGGTCTCTCGTGGGAAATGAAGGTCTTCTAGGGCTTTTTTTGTTACACGTGAACCAACCACCTCGTGCCCATGGAATGTCCATTCCTTCTTCTCCTCTGACCAACGCCTAGTCTCAGGTTTCGAGACGTCATGGAAAAGCCCAGCGAGCCGTATGTCGAAGTCCCACTTCTTATCTGCTGCGTGCTGCATAGTGCGCATCAAATGTCCGAAAACGTCATAGCTATGAGCCTGGTTCTGCTCTATACCGATGCCGCGAATAAGATCAGGGGAGATGGATTCGAGGATTCCCAGCTGTTGCGCAAGGACCAGCGCATCCATCGGCTTATCTGAATTCAGTATCCGCGTAAGCTCATCACGCACCCTTTCACGTGAAACGTGGCTTAAATGCTTGCTATTTTCGCTTATCGCAGCCGCTGTTGCCCCATCAATCCCAAATTCGAGTTCAGCGACAAGACGGACTGCACGCAGCATACGGAGCGCATCTTCGTTGAATCTTTCTGGAGGATTGCCGACAGCGCGTATCAGCTTGTCCTTTATGTCCTTTTGACCGTCATAGGGGTCAACAATATGTCCTTTATCATCATCAAGCGCAATGGCATTAATCGTGAAGTCACGCCGTGCCAAGTCCTCGAGAAGGGAAGTGCCGAATTCTACTTTATCTGGGCGCCGCTTGTCCGAATATTCGGATTCAGTGCGATAAGGGGTGACCTCGATAATAGCCAGTCGAGCATCTTCTGATTCAGTTTTAACACCAACGGTTCCATAGTCATTTTCGTAGAAAGAGTCAGGAAATACGGCCTGGATTTGCTCCGGCGTGGCATTGGTAGTGAGGTCCCAGTCCTTCGGCTCGCGGCCAATGAGCAGGTCGCGAACACACCCTCCCACGAGGTATGTTTCAAACCCTGCCTTACGCAGACCATCTCCCACCGCTCTCACTTCATGCGGAATGCGATACGTCATATGCGAATGCTAACATAGGATTTCTAAGTCTTTTGTTTTTGTGCCCCGACCAGGACCGCGATTACGCTTATCGACCCTTACAGGGTCAGTACACCTTGCGGATTTTCTGTTCGCTTCGCTCCATAAAATACTCGCAAGATCTTCGATTCCTGGCCGCACGGCTCCCAGCCGCGCTTCGGGGGAACATCCTTCACTGCGTTCGTATGTGCCCCGACCAGGAATCGAACCTGGACCGTCAGTTCCGAAGACTGATGTGATATCCGTTTCACCATCGGGGCGCACTAAGGTCGATGTGACCTCTTTGCATAGTACGGTACAACGGGTAAATGAAAAGGGCGGTCGTTAGACCGACCTTTCAGAAAAGAATCACTTGGGACGCTCGGCGAGCCGACCTTGCTTGTCGATGTGTACCTTCGCGAGCGCTTTTTTGAGCTGTTTCAATTCAAAAGCAATCGCCGCCTCCATGTTCTTGTGCTTCCCGGCTTTGACCTCGGCTTGCAGATCCTCGTAGCAGGCCTTCACGAACACAAGAGCTCCAGTGACGGCTTTCTGGCTAAATCCACTAGGTGGCATAAGGTTCTCCTTGGTTATCGACCCGATGACACTATAGTAAAAATGGAATAGATTGTAGAAGAATTATAGTCAAATATAACTGTAATTGAACTTATTATTCAATAATGCTAAAATAGCGTTATGCTCTACAGCGGGGATTCATCTGTCGAGGATCGTATAGTCGAGCTGACCGCTGACTCCCGAAAAACTATAAAATCTCTGCACGAGAGTCTCGCGCAAGACCATTCGTTGACCTTGCGAGCGGTCTACAAAGCAGTGAATAAGCTTGTCGGGGCCGGAGTGCTTCTGAAAGTGGGGAAGCAGGTCATGGTGGATCAGGAGTGGGCGAGGCGGGCGACAGAAACACTCGGCTCTGCCTCAGGACCGTTCCTCTCCATAGGAGAGCGTGCTGCCTATACGTTCACTTCAGTAGAGCACCTCGACTCGTTCTGGAAGACGACTGTGCTCCCCCTAGAAAGAGCCGCTGGGGTCCGCGAGAGCTTTTTCTATAACCCACACAACTTCTGGGCGTATCTTCCTGACCGGAAAGAGAGCGAAGATGCGTATTATCAACACTTCAGAGAGCATAGGTATGGATTCTTCACGATAGGAGGGGAGTCAGTCGCCGATAAGGGCTTTAAGAAAGCCTATCAGACCGAGCATCTGCAGATAGACCTACGAACTATCAGCTCCTTCAGGAGAACAGATCATGTGACAGTACTGGATTCCTTCATTATCACGGTCCGGCTAGGGAAGAAGGTGGCCGAGCGCATAGATACGCTGTATGACTCGGCCGAAAGCCCGGAAGATATCCTCCTGAACATACTAAGGATCTGCAAAAAGCCTGGGAAAATACGATTCTTGCTTGAGAATAATCCGACTAAAGCAGCTAAGTTGCGCAAGATCCTTGCCAAGAATTTCTATATACAGCAAGCAACCCACATCCAATCTGCGTAACTAGTTCTTGTTTATGGCCGCTGGGTATGCGAATATAAGCGAACGCGGGTATGGTTCAATGGTAGAACGTCAGGTTGCCAATCTGAAAATGGGAGTCCGATTCTCCCTACCCGCACTAACAAAAGCTAAAACGAGGGAGTTTGACGAAATATGAGTTTTTACATACAAAAACGGCTCAATTGAGCCGTTTTTGTATGTCTTTTCGTTCTGTGGTGATGTGGGGATAAACCTGTTAGTACTGGGGATAAAGGACAGCTGTTGATTGTGAATTTTTCGTGAGGTCCTAGAGTATACTAAGCAAATGAGCCGTATTTCTAAAAGCCGTGGACCTTTCTTCTAAGACTCGAAAAGAAATAGGGGATTTGGGTGAAAAGCTCGCCGCCGAGTATCTGAAGCGACAGGGAATGCGCATTCGCGATCGCAACATTGCCCGCAAAACTGGTGAACTCGATATCATCGCAGAAGAGGGAGATACGCTACATTTCGTCGAAGTGAAGACGAATCTTGTTGATGCATTTCCAGACGAGAGAAGGGCCGCTGACGAGTACGACCCTTCACTCAATCTCCACGAGGCGAAGATACGGAAGGTCGCTCGAACCGGTGAGTGGTATGTCCTTGAGAGCGAGTGGGAAGGGGAGTGGCAGGTCGATGGATGCCTGGTGTGGCTCCGCAGGAGCGATGGCATGGGGAAAGTCCGCTACCTGCCACAAATCGTTTAATTCAGTCGGGGTGCAGGGAATCGGTCACGCATAATTTCCTGCTGGAAATTCGCGCTCTCCTTACAGGAGCAGTACACCTTGTGGGCACTTCAGAAAGTACCTCGCAAGGTCTTGCGATGTGCCCCCAGCACACCTCACCCGTCTCGGGCCGTCGCCCTCCGGCTTTCGATTCCCACTTCACTACATTCAGTCGGGGTGCAGGGAATCGAACCCTGTCTACTTGCTCCCAAAGCAAGCGTACTACCGGTATACGACACCCCGTCGCTATAACCTCATCCTACCAGCTTTATCTACTTTAGTGTAATTGGGCTGTCAGGATGGCCTCTAGAGAGGGTATTTGAGATGCGAAGTCGGCGATAGAGAACGAAGTCGGCTCACCGAGCAAGAAATCGAGAGGGCTTCCCATTTCACTCGCGAATTCCCCGCGGATGTATGAAGCGCTAATGGCGGCCAACGAACGAGTGGCTGTCGCACCCTCTATAGTGCTGGTCGTGATAGTGCCGACAAGATTTCCTGAGGCATCGGCAACGCCACCGCCAGAAGATCCTTCTTGTGCTGCAGCAGAGCCGCCAAGAGCAAGCACATCAATAGTATTCACTGCGAAGGTGAAGATGTCCTTAATCGAGCCGAACACAATGGTCGGGTACAGACCGGACTGTATCTGGCTCGCATCGAGAAACTGTGCGCCATATGAAGCGATGACGACTGGAGTACCCGAAGCAGGCGGCTGAAGAGCAAGAGGAATGGATGAGAATAATGTCGGGAGAGCATTTTCCGTTGCGCTCTTTGTGATAGCAAGCAACGCGAAATCATATTCACCCGTTCCTATTGGTGTCGCCTGAGTAAGGACAGTCGCATTAGCCTTTATCCAGAGTGGTGAGATATAGATAAGTGAGGCCTTGTAGGCATCGGTAGCCGGGCTGCCGGTGCGAATAGTGCAGGAGACGTTGCGATCCGCAAGAAGGAAATACTGGCCGATGTGCGCATTGGTAAGAATGATGCCCTTAGAATCAATAACGACTCCACTGCCCGAGATTGAATGCACGCTGCCGCCCGCGGGTGCATAACACATGATATTCACTAGAGCACCCCGCAGAAGGCTCGCTGTAGCGTCCAAGGACACACTACCAGATGAAGTAGTGGATGGGGGAGTGACAGTTGCAGGAGGCGCAATCTGAACCGTAGAGCTTGTGCTAGGAGAGGTTGAGGCCGTTTTCAGAATCTTTGGCAGTACGATAGGTTTCGATGGAGCTTCCACTGTCGAGGTGGCGATGAGCTCAGGCTGCGGCACCGGCATGTCTGAAGCGGATATGCTCGGCACTACAGAGACAGTAGATGAAGCATTCGAGGGAATGGTTTGAGTAGTGGCAGGCGGCACAGAAAATTCATTTGCCATAATGACAACACCCACGCCAATGACCAGTACGGCCACAACACCAAAATATGATTTCAAGGACAGCATATTCATACGCTACTACCAAGTGAGTCGAGACACAAACATATATGTCTTCATATATTTGTGCGAGTCGAACGCAGGGAGGAAGGATTTCACATCCTTAGCGCAAAAATGGTATTCTCGCATCATAGCGGGATTAGTTTAATGGTAGAACATCAGTTTTCCAAACTGATAGCAGGAGTTCGATTCTCCTATCCCGCACTCGAGTGAGTAAAAGGAAATGCCGCTTCTAAGCGCTATTTCCTTTTCGAACGAGAGTGCGAGAGAAGCATGCAAGTAACGCTTATCCCGCACCCGAGTGAATAGTGCATATGTGCCGAAAACGCCAGGAATAGGTTTATACTTTAACGTAAGTTTTCTATGAAAACTACGTCCACAGTCTTTGGGGCACTTTTGTCATTGGTGGGGATACTTACCCTTTCAGAGAATGCCGTTGCTCAAACTGTCATAAATGTTGATGTACATTCGCTTCTACAAAAAGCAACTATTTCTTTTTCACCTAGCACTGGTTCATTTACTGAGGGGTCCACTTTTCAAGTGCCTGTTGTCATCAATACCGAGGGTAAAAGTATCAATGCCATAGAGCTTCATATAAACTTCAATCCGAATCAACTTCAAATCGTGGAGCCGATGAGCCAGCAATCCATCATCGGCTTGTGGATTAAACCGCCAGTATATTCAAATACGCTCGGAACATTAAAGCTCACGGGAACTGTTCCCGGAGGCATAGTGACGAAATCCGGTCTTGTTGCAAACATTACCTTCAAGGCAATCATGGCGGGGAATACACGACTTTCTATCTCCTCACAATCACAGATTCTGGCTAATGACGGTCTTGGAACACCGGTCGTTACCAGTTTCGGTAATGCCCTTTATACCATTATCCCCAAGCCGCCTGATGGACCGAACACTTTCTCAGAAACAAACCCGTTTAAGGACCAGTGAAGCAACAACAATACTCCTGTCATTGATTGGGATAAGAATCCAGGAGTCACTGCCTACAGCTATGTCGTCGATGACCAACCGTTTACGATTCCCGACAATACTGCCAACACTACTGAAAACCGCATCTCTCTTCCAAACCTACCTAATGGCATCAGCTATTTCCATATTAAGGCACAGAAGGAAGGGGTATGGGGTGGGACAACAAATTTCGCTCTGCGCATCGATACGATACCGCCCGCTGCTTTTACCCCGACGCATGAGACGCTTTTATCAGGAGGAACACTCGTCTCTTTCTTCACCACCGACAGTCTCTCGGGTATTGATCACTATGAGGTCGGTATCATCGATTTGAAGGAATCGCCGACGATGATACCAATTTTTGTACAGACACAGAGTCCCTATCAGCTTCCTTCAAAAATATCAGGTAATGTACGAGTCATTGTGCGCGCAATCGATCAGGCAGGAAACGTGCGGGATGAGCAGATGGATATCGTAGGATTTTCTTTCATTGGTTTTCTAAAAGATAAGGCTGCGATTCTTGTTTCTATCCTGTTACTCCTCATCACGGCCTGGGTGATGATATCTCATTATCTTTTCGTCCGCCGGGTTTCCTTAGCTTTAGATCGGGTCGTTCAGAAACCACGAAGCGCCATCCAGACCCAACCGTATCGTGAATTACCGTCGGCACCACAAGAAAAGAAGTCTACAGCTTTAGATGTATTGCAGACCCAAGCAGCTTCCCCTCAAGGGGGTGTGTATTCGGTCATAAACAACACACCAAGACCATTCCGCTGATAGGCGGAACTGTGGGCACAAACTTCTAGAGGAGGAGTACCATGGTGGCATGGAGCCTCTCGCAAGCCGCATACGCCCTCAGACCGTCGACGAAGTCGTCGGACAGGAACACCTCGTAGGTGCTGGAAAACCTTTGCGCGTTGCGATTGAGAAGAAGCATAAATTCTCATTCATCCTCTGGGGACCGCCCGGGACAGGGAAGACAACCATCGCGCGCATCTATGCGCGAGCGCTTGATGCAGCACTGTTCGAACTTTCCGCCGTATCAGCAGGGAAGGATGATATTCGAAAAATAATAGCGGCCGATACGAGCGGAAAGGAAAAAGTCTTGTTCTTGGATGAGATACATCGATTCAATAAAAGCCAACAAGATTTTCTCTTGCCGTACGTCGAGAGTGGGGAACTGACGCTCATTGGCGCGACGACAGAGAACCCGTCGTTTGAAGTAATCGCACCACTTCTCTCGCGCTGTCGCGTCTTCGTGCTCGAACCGCTCTCAGAAGAAGCGCTACGCGCAATAGTGAAGAGTACGAAACTCAAAGTGAAGAAGGATGCATTCGATTGGCTCATGGGATACGCAAACGGTGACGCACGTAAAGCGCTCGGCATGATGGAAGGCGCACAGAGTTTATACGGGGAAGTTTCGGTCGACACATTGAATCAGGCGCTTGAGTCGCCGCATCTGCGCTACGACAAGAAAGGTGAGGAACACTACGATACTATCAGCGCATTCATTAAGAGCATGCGCGCAAGCCAGGCAGATGCGGCGATGTATTACCTTGCACGCATGGTCGAGGCAGGGGAAGACCCTATTTTCATAGCTCGGAGGATGGTCGTATTCGCTTCAGAAGATATCGGGCTCGCCCAGCCTACCGCACTCGTCGTCGCGAACGCTGTCTTCCGCGCCTGTGAGACTATCGGCTACCCGGAGTGTGCCATCAATCTCGCGCATGGCGTCGCCTATCTCGCCCAAGCGAAGAAAGACCGTTCATCCTATGATGCGCTCCGTGCCGCACAAGCTGATGTGCAGACATTCGGGAATTTACCCGTACCGAAGAAAATACGCAATGCGCCAACCAAACTCATGAAAGACCTTGGCTACCATGAAGGATATGAGATGTATGGCGACTCTGAATCGTATCTGCCCGACAAACTGAAGAAAAAGAAGTATCTGAAATAACAAAACGCGGCGCCAGAGGCGCCGCGTTTT
>DIZH01000017.1:20754-40806 GCA_002429325.1 Patescibacteria group bacterium UBA6033
GGGGCGCGGGGGCCCCGGCGTTTTGTTATTTCACGAAATTACTTAACAGCGTCCTTGAGTGCCTTCGCTGCGCGGAACTTCGCCGTACGTGTCGCCGCGATGTGGATCGTCTCACCGGTGCGAGGATTGCGGCCCTGGCGCGCTGGGCGAGCCTTGGTCGCGAAAATGCCGAGACCTGCGATTGAAACCTCGTCGCCGCTCTTGAGACCGGAAACGATTGCGTCAATCATTGTCTCAACTGCACGGTCAGCGTCAGCCTTCGTCGAGCCGAGAACACTGTGTACCTTGTCGACAATATCTGCTTTGTTCATGAGTATCTGCTACTTGTTAACCCCGCGGCGAATAGGCGTCGGCGGGTATGACACAAAGTATAGGAAATGAGCCATATTGCGCAATAGGGCTTTACAACAGTGCGGGGATAGGTCGAAATCACCGCTCCAGTTTATTTTTGCTCTCCACTTCGGAGATAACTTTACGAAGAAGCTCGTTTGCATCGATAAGTTGGGAGTTGTCTTGTATAAATTTGAAGAACAAGAGCAACATTCGCTGTATTTCTGAGTTACGGATCTCGATGACCAGTTCCTCACCGAGCGCCATGAGATAAATAGACTGCTTGAATATGAATATCTGGCCGCCGTGAGCAAAATACTCAGCGTCTATAACATTTACTCTCGTAGTGCGTCCTTCAAAATCCTTCGCCCACGAGACACCGAGCTCTCTCGTTTGACGCTCAAGTATGCCGTCTTGAACAATTGTTTCGGCAATAATACTGTTTGCTTTCAGTGCGCGATTAAAGCGATTGGTTTCCTGCAGACTGAACACGTCATTCCAATATGCGGCAGCACTATCGCCAACAAGAGCATAGAATCGCTCATGCTTATGGGCAAGAAGAAGTTCACCGAGCACTTTTCGTATCGATTCTTGCCCGCGATGAATTACTACCGTTGCGTCCGAGAGGCCGTGTAATTCCTCACGACCTTCTGGAATCTTCAATAGCGCTCGCTTCGCCGCATAAAGCGTCTCTTCTATCTCGCGTTCTGGAGCGAGACTCCAATGCTTCTTACCGCTCACGATATGTGTATTCGCTAGCCCGCGTTTCTTAAGATTTTGGAGTATCGCATACACCGCTGTACGAGAGACATGAGTTGATCGAGAGAGCAGAAGGGGGGTATCTGCTCCATCTCGTAGAGCGACAAGCACCTGCTTTTCTTTCTTTGAGAGCCCAAGTAATTTAAGAGTTTCTGTCGTGTCCATGCGGGAAATGTAGCAAAAGTACCATTTCTGTCAAGTTTTTTAGACATATGCAAACACAGAAAAACATATATCTTATAAGACTCATTCTAGTTGAAGTAGTGCTATGCAAGACTATTTTTTACTGTCAATTCCCCAAAGCGCATACTTGGTCTTAGTGAGATCTTTGATGTACGGCATCCCGCCGCAACCTATCCTCTCAAGGCGTGAGAGGGCTCCTAAAGGAGATCGCGATGACCGCGAACACAGGGTCAGCTGGGAAAGGTCGCGAGACCATCCCGGCGACGCGCCCCTCCCGTTAAAGGGCGCTGGGTCTGCCAGCTTCGGGCTGACCGAGTGAAGCGTACTCCTTGGGAACAGAAGTGTGCGCGATAGGCAGAAGCGGGGACCTGTTCCTCGCTTTTTTATTTCTCTGCCAGCAACTGATAGTATGGAGGTGATATGACTATGAACGAAGGTTACAAACCGATAAAAATCATTCGACGGGAGGATATCTCTAATCCTGTAGCAGAAAAGCAAGAGACTCGTCCTGAGCTCCCTGAGATCTCTCTCCAGCATGAACTACGAGAAAAAGGAGGGGAATATATTCCTTCGGGTTCGTGGTGGTACTGGAATATGGTAGATGGGAAGCCGATTGACGACAAAACAAAAGCTGAAATGCTCTTGGCGCAAAAGGAAGAGCTCCCATACATGGTCTCTGCTGTGCTAGAACGAGCATGTAATCTGAGCTGCAACCACTGCCTCTATCAAGATGAGAAGAGCAGCAGGGAAGCATCCATAAAAG
The DNA here is from genome assembly GCA_002429325.1 of Patescibacteria group bacterium UBA6033. Taxonomy (GTDB): domain Bacteria; phylum Patescibacteriota; class Minisyncoccia; order Phycocordibacterales; family Phycocordibacteraceae; genus C7867-001. The sequence continues at coordinate 22,790 of DIZH01000017.1, forward strand.
GGAGGCTTTCTGAAGTGATCGAGCACATGGTCAGCAATATGCCAAAAGCGTCTGAAGATACCGGAGGTAAGAGAAATCCTGAGCCTGAATTTCTATCAGGAGGGAGGATATTGCGACCATGGCATCTTGATCTCTTCAAGAACCTGCGAGACGTCCGGCCAGATGTGAAGATTGGGATGATCGATAATGGCACCTTTACGAAACTTCTTGCCAAATGGCCAGAGGGATTGAAGATGGATTGGATCGATATTTCGATTGATGGCACTGAGGAGCACCATAACGAGCAGCGTGGATCAACAAATGCGTACTCGGAAGCGATACATGGACTGATGCGTGCTCGAGAGATTATTCGACCTCGTAGTGAGGGTGGGTATGTCGCCTCACTCATGACGTTGACTAACATTAATGCTGGAGATGTCCCAAAAGTGGCAGATGTCCTTTTCGAAGAGAGTGGCGGGGAGCCACTTGCGGACAAGTTAAATCTCACTACCATGGGGCCAACAAACGCAGTCAACACAGAACTCGAAATGAGAGTACAAGATCTTGCCCAAGCATGGGACGGGATTAAGAAAGCAAGCGCAAAATACAACACGCCCACAAATCAAAGAGTCTCCCTCAGGCTGTATCGCATCGAAGATCTTGAAAAGCTTGCAACGATAGTCGGTGAAAAGAAATTCTTAGAGTCTTTCCCTGACAATGAACAGGAGGCGAGGGAACGTGTCAGTTTTCGGGGGAACTTCATCGAAACGAATATCGACGGTATCCTTGTGTCCTACCTACCGGTTTCAATCTGGCCTCCTGAAGAGCTCCTCATCGAGGCTGATGGTGCATATCGCGTTGCGTACGAAGGACAATTCACACTCGATGAATTGCGGGACGGTAAAAGTAAAGATGGTCGTAATACGGGATCATATACAGTTGCCCAGCTCACGCCCGAGACAGATTTCCGTGAAGTATACGAGAAAGCAGTCGATCACTACTGGCAATACTTCGGGCACAAGAAACTCGACAACGAATTCGCCACGTTCCAGCGGATACGCGAAAAGGCAAGTAAATAACTCTTGGCTAACCCCGAATTGTCGCTCGTAAAAGCGAGTGACAATTCGGGGTTTATTTTTTATCACCGAGCGAGCCCAACAACCCCAGTACCACAACCTCGCTTCGCTCGGTTGGCTACGGGGCAGGCGCGATTTTACCGAGCGAACTCTACTACTCGATTCTCTCTGATTATGTTTACTTTGATTTCGCCCGGATATTTGAGTTCACCTTGGATGCGCTTCGCAATATCGCGCGCGAGCGTGTGCATCGCGATGTCAGATATCTTTCCTGGATTCACGAAGACGCGTATCTCGCGGCCGGCAGCGATGGCATACACCTTCTCTACGCCTTCAAACGTCGCTGCGAGGCGTTCGAGGTCGCCAAGTCGCTCCAGATAGCGGTCCACGGTGTCGCGGCGCGCTCCAGGACGTCCGCCGCTGATAGCATCTGCGACCTGTACGATGATTGATTCCGGCGTTTCATAGGGATACTCGTCGTGATGTGCCTGCATAGCCATAATCACGCGCTTATCGATACCGAACTTCTCGAGAATACGCCGTCCAATCTCGACATGCGTGCCCTGCACCTCATGGTCGACTGCCTTTCCAATATCGTGGAGCAGAGCGCCAGCGCGAGCGACATCTATGTCAGCACCAAGTTCGGTCGCGAGCATACCGGCAATGTGCGACATCTCAACCGAATGCTGGAGAATATTTTGTCCGAAGCTGGTGCGGAAGTGGAGGCGGCCCAGAAGCGCAATGAGTTTTGGGTCGAGACCGAGCACGCCAGCTTCGTACGCCGCCGCTTCTCCTTTCTGGGTGATGAGTTCGGCTACTTCGGCGCGCGTTTTCTCAACGACCTCCTCTATCTTTGCCGGCTGGATGCGCCCATCAGCGATGAGCTTCTCAAGCGATATTTTCGCGATGGCGCGACGGAGGGGATCAAATGACGAGAGCGTAATTCGATCAGGCACATCATCAATGAGCACGTCGACTCCCGTCGCGCGCTCGAATGCTTTAATGTTGCGCCCTTCCTTGCCGATAATCTTGCCTTTCATTTCTTCCGAAGGAAGAACGACTGACAACGACATCACCTCGGCATTCACCGCATTTCCCATTCGATGAATAACGCTGGTGAGTATCTCGCGCGCTTTCTCCTCCAATCGTTCACGGCCATGCGCTGCAAGTTTCTGCATGCGCAAGAGAATGGCCTCTTCATAGGAGTGCTCAATCTCAGAGAAAAGCTCTTCGCGCGCCTTCTCTTCTGAGAGATGGGCGACATTCGCAAGCTCTCGAGTGCGTGCCTTCGTGAGATTGTCCGCTTCTGCTTTCGCGCGCACCGCTTCCTGCTCGCGTGCGCGAACTTCAGCTTCCTTATCATCAAGGTCCTTCTGGCGAGAATCGATGAATTCTTCTCGTACCGCGAGCCGCTCTTCGCGAGTAGCAACTTTTTCCTCGCGCTCTTCAATAGGTGCGAGGCGCTCAGTCTCGATGACCTCGCCGCGGAATTCCGCTGCTGCAAGTATCTTTGCTGCTTGCTCCTTTGCTTGGAGCAATTTCTGCTTCGTATCGAGTTCGACTGAGCCGCGCTGAGCGAGACCGATGAGGACGCGCAGCACATAGCCGAGCACGATGCCGCCAAGCCCAGACAGAGCCAGCATGATTAATATGATTTTGAGTGACATAGCCCTTTTAAATTATTCCGGTGCCACGCACGGACACAGGAGTGGTGTTCTAAAATGTGAGGGAATACAGATGGACTTTCAGGACAGGGAAGCGGAGAGGCGGTATGGCCAGACTGTATCACAAACGAAACGCGCCGGCGAAGCCGGCGCGTTTCGTTTGTATCTTTCAGCGAAACCCGCTACTATCCAAGCGGATTGCATCCTTCTGTCTACGAGACCCTGTAGCAACCGACTTTCAAGGAGCCAATGATGGACCATCAGACAACCCTATCGCACCAGGAACAAAGCGCCCGTAATGAGGCGCTACGGAGAACAAGACGTGCGGCGCAGGACGGAAACACCCCCGGCTTCATGTTGGCTTTCACAGATGGCCGCATCGGCTTCAGCTTCCTCGTCTGCAAGTATGACTTCCAGGCAGCACTGCACGCCGTACCATCTGACGGGACAACGGATGCGCCGAAGTACAGCTGCGCGTTCCGAGAAGGGCGCGACCCGGACGACTCGTTCGTCGCGGAATACCTCCAGACGGCGGCGGCGAATATCGGAATCGAGTACGTCCGACTTTTCACCCACCTCGCGTTTCGGAATTCGACATGGCGATTCGAGCCTTGGGAGTACCTGAAGCCCGGGCGTAGCCAAGACAACGACTCCATTTGGCGGAATAGGCTGTGGCCATGGGTCAAACGAATCACTGCCAGCCCTCCGGCATGTCTGGAAACGATGCCATACGACCCGCTCATGGCTCTGCTGCGGCAAATGCGACGACACGCGACCGAGGGAATGATCGTGCTCGAGCGATAGGGCACAACGAGTCACTGACTCAGCGAAAACGGCGGACCGCAAGGTCCGCCGTTTTAACGTTATTCGCTATGCGTTTTAGCTAAATACTTTATCGACAATCCCGTACTTCTTCGCTTCGTCTGCGGTGAGGAAGAAATCGCGTTCGACATCTTTCTCAATCTTTGCGAGCGGCTGACCGGTATTCTTCGCGAGAATCCGATTCAAGTTGGCGCGGAGCTTCAATATTTGCTTCGCGGTTATCTCAATGTCAGTTGCCTGACCTTCGGCGCCGCCGTGCGGCTGGTGGATCATAATCTCCGCATTCGGAAGCGCGAAGCGCTTTCCTTTGTGGCCTGCCGAGAGAAGAATTGCTCCGCCTGAAGCCGCCATACCGACACAGACGGTTGAGACTGCTGGCTTCACGTGGTTCATAGTGTCGACCATCGCGAGAGTCGCCGTGACCGAGCCTCCCGGCGAGTTGATATAGAGCGAAATATCTTTCTTCGGGTCCTCGCTCTCAAGGAAGAGAAGTTGTGCGATGACGAGGTTCGCCACATCGTCGTCGATAGGGCCGCCGAGGAAAATGATGCGTTCCTTCAGAAGGCGCGAATAGATGTCATAGGCGCGCTCGCCGAACTGACTCTTCTCGATAACCATCGGGACGAGCATTGAGGCCTTTGGTGATGTGTATTTCATAGGTAAAAGGTAAATCGATAACTTACTGTACTGCTGCGGGCGCAATCTGCTGATTCTGTGCAATCCGATTTCCCCATGCATAGAATGCACCGACAATAATCATGAGGACAATCACCACTATTGATACGAGCGTGCCCCATGACTGTTGCGCTGAAGAAGGGATGCCCACAAGAGGAGCTGCTGCTGCTTTCTCGGACGAAGGCTCGGCAATTGGCGTAGCGGGAGGAGTTGTTTCACCGAGTGGGAGGAGTTTCTCGTCAGTCATGGTTATTTGCTCTCACTATAGAGCTTCCGTCCTTTTTCGAATGCAGCTTCTGCCTCTGTCTTGCCATCAAATCCGTGTACCGTGACCTCTTTGTTCTGCAGTTTCTTATACGTTGTATAGAAGTGCTCAATCTCCTTGAGAGTGTGTTTATTCACATCCGCAAGATCTTGTACTTCTTTCCAGCGAGGGTCGTCGACTGGCACGGCGATAACCTTGTCATCACCTTCGCCACTATCGATCATATGCATGATGGCAACAGGTCGTACGCGAACGAGAATGCCTGAGAGAAGTGGGTACGTGGTCAATATAATGACATCGAGAGCATCTCCGTCATCCCATAGTGTCTGCGGCACGAATCCATAGTCGAACGGGAATCCCTGTCCGGTATATGCGACACGGTCGAGCGCTATCATGCCCGTCGCCTTGTCGATTTCGTACTTATTGTGAGAACCTTTCGGAATCTCGACAATCACATTCATCTCGCTTTTCGTTCCTGGATCAACATCGTGAAGTAAGTTCATATACGTTGATTATAACCTACTGATAATTTACTCGTCCTTCGCTTTGTCGCGGTCTTCCTCTTTGTCCGCAACGGTCTCATCACTTTCCGGCAGTGAGGAGAGTTCTTCTTCAGCAGGAAGCGCGTTCGTTTCCACCGTAGCGTCAGTAATAACTTCTGCACTCTCAGTCGGCATGAGACCTGCTGCTTCAGAAGGGACCTCTTCGCCAATAACTTCCACGGTCTCGCCATCAGATTCCGCTACTTCAGTACCACCGGCTGAGATAATATCGATATTCCATCCCGTGAGTTTCGCAGCGAGGCGCACGTTCTGGCCGCCACGACCGATAGCGAGCGACTGCTCGTCTTCAGCGACGGTCACCGTAGCGCGGTGTTCGGCCTCATCGAGCACGACCTCGATAGGGGTCGCAGGCGAGAGCGCTTCCTTTATGAATTCCTTTGCATCGTCATTCCATTCAATGATATCGATGCGCTCGCCACCGAGCTCGCTCATGACGGTCGAGACGCGCACGCCGCGCTGACCAACGAGGGACCCCACTGGGTCGACATGCGAATCAAGCGATGAGAGCGCAATCTTGGTGCGGCTTCCCGGTTCGCGTGCAAGAGCCTTTATCTCAATAGCACCGCTTGCAAGCTCGGGAGCTTCAAGCTCGAACAGCTTCACTACGAACTTCGGGTGCGCGCGCGAGAGCCGGAGGTAGACGCCGCGGAATCCTTCATCGACGGCATAGAGATACGCGCGAATGCGCTCGCCCATGCGGTAACGCTCGCCGGGAATCTGCTCTTCGTAGGGAATAATGCCCGTCGTCCGCTCAAGATCGACAAAGATTGCACCGCGCTCCATGCGCTGCACGATACCGCTTACTATCTCGCCCTTTTTCTCGCCGAATTCCTCCATCATCGAGAGCTTTTCAGCCTCGCGCACCTTCTGGATGACTACCTGCTTAGCCGTCTGGGCTGCAATGCGGCCGAAATCATCCTGCGGTTCAAGAGGGAAGATAAGCTCTTCGCCCGTAGCAGCGCCACGTTTGATGAGCTTCGCATTCGCGAGGAGGATGTGCTTCTCAGGGTCAAAACGAGGCAATTCGCCATCAGCGAGATGCTCTTCTTCAGCATGGAATGAATGCGCATGAGTGTGACTCTCTTCGGGGATTACTTCGCCTTCGACAGGGAAGCGCACCGTCGTGTCGTCCACAACGGTTTTTACTTGTTCAAAAGCAATCGTGCCGGAGTTGAGGTCGAGTTTTGCACGCACGACCTGGCCGCGCTTGCCGTACTCGCGCTTGTAGGCAGTTGCCATCGCGTTCTCAATCGCGTCGATCATTGTCGCGCGGCTGATGCCCCTGTCTTCGAACTCTCCGAGCACTGTGTTGATGGTTTTCAAATCAATCATATGGGTTGTGTATGTATCGTTCCTTCCAAATCGCGATCTGCTTCGTTACGGGCCCCAGCGATTTCTCTCATCGTACCGTTGTACGTCTCCAGAAATCGCTCTCCCGTGTCTCGCATCTCATCGATTTGTTAAGGAACTTCCGCACGATTTTTATAAAGAAAGCTCGCGGAGCGAGCATTTCAGGTACCAGTAAGATACCAGAGAGTTCCCTTAGCGTCAACAGCCACGAAACAAAGACGCCACGCGTCTTTCGAGCGTGGCATCAGGTGTTCTCCTGGAGGACAGTCCGGACCGGACAACGATTCTTCGAGCAGGGCGGCAGCCGTTTCCCGAGATCCATGAGGAGACTTCGCGCCCTCGGACAATCACACATGAGCTCGACCGGCGCAGGCTCAGCATCGCCGAACAGGCGAAGTTGCCGGTTCGGCAGCGGAATCGCATACAGATCCTTGCCGACACGATGCGGGCACACGACATCTGACTTCAGCTGGTTATTGCTCGCCAGGTAGTCATCGGCCCGGAAGAGCGCTTCGAGACCAGCCACAAACTCCACCGGAAAATTCATTTTTTCGAAGGGCTTGAGGTCATCGTAGTCTCCTCCGCGGAGCCCCTGAAAGAGCGCTATCTGTTGAGCCATGGGCCCTCCTGGTTGAAAGAGCAAAAAAATACCGCCTAATGGCGGTTGAATGAAACGGCTGAGACATTTGGTAGCGATGCTTCCTTCGGTCTCAGCATAGGCTCATTGTATCAGTACCGAACTCAATCCCTCGCAAGTAAGAGGTGAATAAGAAAACTGCCCCAAACGTGGTGTAAGGGGCAGCGTTGAGTCCTATTTGTATCCCACGCGGACTAGATGTGCGGCCAGAGAATCATGAAGTGAGCACTTTCAAGACTTCTGCCCAACACTTGATTCTTGTTGTGTTTCCAAATTTCGAGTTGTACGGACCGCCAGTCAGAGGATACTTGACCTTGCCCTCCTCTGAATACAAATCCTCGCTCGAAAGGATTTGCAGTGTGGTGGCGTCGGCGGTTCGTCCTCCGCCATTGGTCACGATGACCTCCGAATCACCCACCACGAAGCCCTTGCGCCACTCCCCCTTTCGGGGATCAACACTACGGAACACGTCCAGTGCTCTTGAGTTCAGGTTCTCGTGGTGATTAGCATCAGTGACAAGAGCAATCTTTTTGACACCACTCTTGAGTGCCAGCATTACCAATGTCATCCCGAGTGGCATTTCTTCGCAGCCATCCGTCCAAGGAATCATCATGTCGGTAAGAACTACGTCCCACGCCTCCTTAAGCTGACTCTGGGCTTCTTGGCAGGTGGCGACAATTGTAAGGTTGTGTCCTGCGAGCTGCAGGCGCGCAGCTTGTTGGTGAATCGCAGAGTCTTCAACAACGAGAATCTTAAGCATGTCTATCTCCTATTGGGTTGTGTTGTGAAAGAACTAAACTTTTAAGGTCAACGATTTCATAATCGCGAACCTTATAAAGTGGGCGACGTATTTCAATCGCCCAGTTAAGCCCTTTTGTATTCCGCGCGGACTAGGTTTGCGGTTGATCTATTCAGATCCATTCAATACCGGTGCCTGCACTCACTCCACCAGCGGGCGGATTCTTCTCTCATTCTCCGCAACTCTTCAAGTTTCCGATCCCAATAGGCATTATGTTTTGCCCGATGTTCCGCCCTTTGGCGCTGCACTTCAGCGGAAAACCGCTTTTCTTCTTCGTCATCATCCGCAAAAAGGGCTTGGAGTGACCGGAGCTGGTTGTTGCTGATCATTATTTATCTCCTCAATGTGCTTTGTTCAGACGCCGTTGGCTTGTTGCCGCTAGTGTGCCCTGAACTGACTGGGATTAGTATCACACGTGAGCTCGCTTTAGTCAATAGCTATTTTGACACTATTTCAGTACATATTGACTTGCAAAATATAGCTATCCTGCTAGACTGACAAATATATTATTGACAATCTAAATATGGCTTCTAAGAAACTCTTAGAAAAAGCGCGCGCGAATCCCTATCTCGAGAAGCTCACAGCCCTTGGATTTTCCAAGGCAGAAGGTCTTGTCTATGTGTATTTGCTCGAGAGAGGCTCGGAAACGGGGGTTTCGAAGATCGCTATAGGTACCAAAATGCACCGCCAGCAAGTGTATTTGACCATTCCACTCCTCTTAGAGGCCGGGATTATTGAGGAAATAAGAGAGGGAAGCATTGCCAAATACAAAGCCCGCCCACCCCAGCACTTGGAACGCGTCGCAAGGAGAAAGATGGTGGTCGCAGAGGATTTGGCTCAGGAATTGCAGAAAATATCAAAAATCGGTAATGAACAGGACTTTGAAGTCGTCGTTGGCGAACAAGGATTTAGGAATTACGAGGTACAACGGTCTGCCACGCTCCCTAGAGGGTCAAGCCAATACATTATAGGGGTGCGTTCAGACAAATATCTCTACATTACCGAAGATATACAGGACGAGTACACGAAAAATCTGACCGAACGAGACATAAAGACGTACTATCTCGGAGGGGAAGAGGCACCAGAGATATACGATTCAATAAAGTATCACTTCGAGCGTCGCACACTACCGAATTTGAGGTTGCAGTACATGAGTATAGTTATTTCAGAAGGGCGCATCGCATTTTATGGCAATGTTGATCCAGTGAGCGTCTATACTATCCATTCGGAAAAGATTTCCGAGGACTACAAAGACTTCTTTATGATGCTCTGGGAGATGGCGAAGTAACCATTGTGTGTGAAATGCGTGCTTCGCCTATGGCGAAGCACGCTATACTAATGTACATATGCACGTTTCAGAAGGCGAGTTGAAAGAATTCATCATCGACTCTGGGCTTGTCGCGAAAAAAGAAGTTGATGATGCAGCGATTGAAGCTGAGAAACGAAATCAATCGCTCGGCGATATTCTCGTATCACGCGGATCGATTACCGAAGACGCACTGCGCCGCATCCAAGCGTATGTGCTCGGCATCCCGTTCATCAATCTGAAAGAGCACCGTATCCAAGCCGAGGTGCTGTCCCTCATTCCTGAGCCGATTGCGCGCACGCACAACATCATCGCCTACAAAAAAGATGCTGGCTCGCTCGAAGTCGCTATGCTCGATGTCGAAGACCTAGCGTCTATCGAAGCCGTCGGAAAAAAGACGGGATTGAAAATACTGGCACGACTCACCGACACCGAGAGCATAAAAAATGCTCTATTGCAGTATCAGAAATCACTCAAAGATGAATTCGGTGACATCATTTCGACTGAGGCCTCGAAGATTAAAGCTGTTGCTGAGGGAGGCAAGGATATTTCCGGCGATGAACTGAAGAAGATGGCTGAAGACCTACCTATCGTGCGCATCGTCGACACTCTTCTGCGACACGCAATCGTACAGGGCGCTTCCGACGTCCATATCGAGCCGATGGAAGACCAAGTACTCGTGCGGTATCGCATCGACGGCATCCTGCACGATGCTATGACATTGCCAAAAGCGGCGGCACCAGGCATCGTCGCGCGCATCAAAGTGCTCTCGAACCTCAAGCTCGATGAGAAACGTCTGCCGCAAGACGGCCGTTTCAAAATGGAGACTGAAGCGGACCGCGTGTCGTTCCGCGTATCCATACTCCCCACGTTCTTCGGCGAGAAAACAGTGATGCGCCTTTTGCGCGAGACAGGGGAGGGCTTCACGCTTGAGACGCTCGGCTTCCACGGAGAAAACCTTGAACGCATTTACCATGCACTCAAGCAGACCACGGGCATCATCCTCATCTCGGGACCGACCGGCTCAGGCAAGACAACGACGCTCTATACAATGCTCGATATCTTGAACCAGCCAGACGTGAACATTTCAACTGTCGAGGACCCTATCGAATATCAGATGAAGCGAGTGAATCAAACGCAGGTCAATGCTCAGATCGGCTTCACGTTTGCCAATGGACTGCGCTCCCTCGTGCGCCAAGACCCAGATATTATTATGGTCGGCGAGATACGCGACAGTGAGACGGCCTCTCTTGCTATCAATGCTGCCCTCACTGGGCACCTCGTGCTCTCGACCATCCACACCAATAGCGCAGCCGGCGCTATTCCTCGCCTCATCGATATGGGCGTCGAGCCATTTCTCCTCGTGTCGACGCTCCGCGTCATCGTGGGCCAGCGGCTCGTGCGCAAGCTCTGTGATACGAAGGAATCCTATACGCTTGACGCGACTATGCGTGACAAGATTGCCAGTGCCAGTGAGTTTGATATTGCCTTCAAGGCGCTCCAAGAAGAAAAGATTGTGAAGAAAGGGTCGACGCTTGATGACTTGCCGTTCTATCATCCCGTACCTTCGCCCGATAGCGAGGACGGATATAAAGGCCGCATCGGCATTCACGAAATACTCGCCGTCTCGCCTGCTATCCGCGAAGTGATACTCCGCAAGAGCACAAGCGATGCGATAGAAGATCAGGCAAAAAAAGAGGGGATGCTTACCATGCTCGAGGATGGACTCTACAAAGCCTCTCGTGGCATCACGAGCCTCGAGGAAGTGCTTCGAGCAATTACGGAATAACATGAAATTCCGCGTGACGATACGAAAAGAGGGAGTCCCAGACGAGATACGTACCATCGAAGCAATCTCGCGATTCGATGTGTACAGTCAAGTGAAGAATGAGGGTGGGACTGTTGCTCTCATTGAGGATCAAAAATCATTTACGCTCGCGTCGCTTTCTCGTTTCAATATCTCCATCGGCACCGGTATAAAACGCATGGAAATCATTCAGATGGCAAAAAATCTGTCTGCCATGTTGTCGGCCGGCCTTTCCATCTCTCGCGCACTCTCAGTCATTGAGCGGCAATCGAGCAACAAGAACTTGAAAGCAATTTCTACAGGGCTGTCTGACGCAGTGAAAAAAGGGGATTCGTTCCATGCATCGCTCGCCGCCTATCCAAAAGTATTCCCTGATATTTTCGTTGCGATGGTGCGCGCAGGGGAAGAGTCAGGGTCGCTCGCCGAATCGCTCACCGTCGTTGCTCTACAAATGGAGCGCGCAGAGAGTCTTGGTCGCAAGGTCAAAGGGGCTATGATTTATCCTGCTATCGTCCTAACAGCGGTCGTCGTCGTCGGCATCCTCATGCTCATCTATGTGGTGCCGACACTTACCAGCACTTTTACATCGCTCGGCGTAAAAGTGCCGCTTGCAACGCGTATCATTGTCGCGCTTTCAGATTTCATGGTGGCCAATGTCGTACTAGTATTCGTTGGGCTTGTCGCATGTATCGTAGGCATCATTGCGTTCGCGCGATCAAGAGTAGGCTCGAACATAATCCTTGCCGTTGCTCTCCACCTGCCCGTCATTGGCGAGCTGGTACGCGAGACCTATGCCGCGCGCGCAGCGCGCACGCTCTCATCACTTCTTTCAGCAGGCGTGCCGGTGCTCGAGGCACTGTCGATTACGAAAGAGGTGGTGCATGCGGATGCTTTTGCGAACGTCGTTGCAGAAGCCGAAGAACATGTACGGAAAGGAGAGCTCCTTTCAGTGTCGTTTTCAGAACATACGAAACTATATCCGATATTGATGAGCGATATGCTCGCAGTGGGGGAAGAGACCGGCAAAGTTGCCGAGATGTTGAAACAGATTGCAGAATTCTATGAAGAGAACGTCTCTGAAAAAACGAAAGACCTCTCGACTATTATCGAGCCGGTCCTTATGCTCGTCATCGGTACCTTCGTCGGTATCTTCGCTGTCGCAATGATTGCTCCTATCTACCAACTGTCCTCAGCTATTTAACTCCTTATCTCGTAATCGCGTACGTTCCGGGGACGACCGTCCACGATCCTCCCGGTCCGTTCGAAAATGTCGCATTCTGGAGTCCGTTTACATAATTGACGCTGGAATTATTTTCCAAATCCATCTTATACGCCGTAACTTGATTCGCACCTGCACCGTTGCTGACATCTACACTGCCGTAAGGTGCATAGAGAATGACACTTGTCGTATTATTGGAAAGATTGATGGCATTCGATCCGACGTGCGTACTGACAATCATCGGGAAACTATTCGCGCTCCCACTCCCATTGATAGCGACATTATTCGAAATATTGACCGTTCCTTTTGTCGCCGTCGCGCCTGTCGCATCCGCAATAAGGACAGCACCGCCCGCGCCGATGCTCGGCGATACATTTAGAATCGCGTTGTTCGAGAGCGAGATGTTCCCATTCACCCAGACAGGACCTGAGAGGATGAGCGTCGCTCCGTTCGTCACGGTTAAGTCGCCGCTAATCTCTTTCGGTCCGATCGTCACGGTGCCGGAAGGCGAATATGGTCCCGCGATGACACCCCCTGCAGAGGCTATCGCCTCCCAACTCGCTATCTGTGCATCGCTGATAGGAAGTGGTGCAGGAGCAGCATCAGTCGCGCCCGGATTCAAGGTTCCTCCAACACTACAACTTGAGATGACTTGATACGATGCATTGCCCACGACTGAACAGTTGGAGAGTGTGTGAGCCCACGCATTCCCCTGAACGGTCACGCCGCTGAGAGAGGTCAGAATGCCGCTATTGAATGTCTGAAAATCTAGATCGCCGGTAATACTGTTCCACGTCGGGCTCTGCACATTCCAACTGGTACTATATTTCGCAGCGCCTGAGGTATACCCGCTGTTGCTGTCTCGCCCCCACACGAAGTAATTGCTCGCGTTTACAGAAGCAACCGCAATAATCCAATACGTCTGATTGCCAGTGAGCGAGGGCGTGCTATCGAGCGTCGCACTAGCGAAGCCGTAGGCGGTCGTGACGACCGACGCCGGAATAACGCCGCTCGCAAGCACGGTCGTTGATGGCTTCCCAGCATTATCAGTCACCACTTTGATGACGAGATCGCTTGGATTCCCCAACTTCTTCAGATATAAATTGATTCCCGCGAGGGAAGCGCTTGCGGACGGCTTGAACGATTGCGCGACGGCAGCGTGCGCGGACGTATCGCCAATATTGGAACTGTTGTTCTGCACCGTCCACTGCTGGTCAGTAGATGTGCTTGCGGCGACCGCGACCGTCGCATCACCAGTAATCGTGCCGCTCCCCGAAATATTGCCATCGGAGAATATATTGCCAGTGATAGTTGAACCATTATTCATGGAAACGCCGCCCGCGCCTATCTGCACGCCGTAGCGAAACGACACGACAGAGGAATTAATGTTCGCCGTCACCTTCACTGTCTTCGTCGCAATCGGCTGTGCGCTATTCGGGACCGAGGCAGTGACGGTTATCCTCTTCGTACTACCGTCGATGCTAGCAACTGACACGGTATACGTCCCAGCACCAAGAGAGGTATCGGTTTCTCCTGAATAGCTGGGACTTTGGTTCAGATTGTAAATTGCAGCATCGACACCCGCCTCAGCGAGCGCGAGCGCGCGAGCGGAGGCGAATGCATAGCGTTCGGCATGCACAGAGGTTCCGAAGTAATTAAAGAACGAGACAGTAATCGCAATAGTCACAGCGCTCACGACCAGCGCAAAAAGTAAGATGGAACCACGATGAGCGATAGATGGGAATTTTTTCATAGATTGCGCAGATATATATTCGCACGGAGGTGCGTATAGGTTGTCTTCCCGGCCACAGAAGCACTCGTTGTTGCATCGACCGTAGTGCTTGTCGCTAGTGTGATGTCAGCCTGGTTGTAGGAAAACGTAAGTGCAGTCAGCGCATTCGTCAGCTGTTTCTGTCCCGACAAGCGTGCGGAGCCCGCTGCGGCATCAGTCATGCTGTACGCATACGTACTGGTCGCGTATATGCCGATGTAATCGTAGGCATTCGCAATCGGGGCGCCGGAAGAATCAATCGCAGGGAGCTCGAAAATTGCCGTCGTAGTTCCAGAGGTATAGCTCGTCCCAGAGAATGTATGCGCTACGACAATATGGTCCGCCTCGAGTCCGGCCGTGCGCGTGGCATCTATGATGGAGCTCGCTGAGAGGGAAGCGCCTATTGATAGCGATTCAAAAGAGACCATACGACCGAAGACGACATATAACTGCGTGATTGCGAGCGTGAGAATAACAAAAAGCGCGGTAGTGATAACGACTTCGATGAGAGTAAAGGCGCGAGACATGATTAAAGGCCGCCGACTTGGGTAATAAGCGTCGTAATCGTCGTATAGCGAGTAGTTCCGTCTGAAGCGCTCCACGAAACACCCGTTACTACCTGTTTGGTTTTGCTATTCCAGGTAGTCACCGTAGTACTTGCGGACCCTTGCGGCAGAAGCGCGAGTGCAGGGTCAGTAAATGTCCCGCTCGCTGGGAGTGCGGCGTACCCTCCAGCACGAAGGTCATCGAGTTTGCTGTTCGCAACGCGAAAAGCGGTATTCTCATATGCCGCATCGCGGCTGCCCTTTATCGCACCAATGACGAGCGTACCGACAGCAACGGCCGCACTAATCATGAGAATCGAGATCAACATCTCGACCAGGCTGAAGCCGCGCTTCATATCCGTGTACATTACACTGAAAGTATACCAAGCTCCTGGGTGGAAGTATTTGCTATACTCTCTCTATGCTCATTGTTGCCAACTGGAAAGCGTACGTTGAAGACGTTTCAAAAGCGAAAAAGCTTTTAGCCCTTAGCAAACGGCTCGTTCGCTCCTCTTCGTGCACTATCGTACTTGCACCACCTGCCCCTTTTCTCGGGGCGCTTGCACTGACTAATAAATCAAGTGTCGCTTTTGCGGCGCAGGATGTTTCCGCGACCCTCGGCGGCGCCACGACAGGCGAAGCGACTGCCCCTATGTATGCGGCAGCTGGCGCGACCTATGCCATCATCGGCCATTCCGAACGACGTGCTGCGGGAGATACGGATGCTCTCATAACTCAGAAACTGCTTCGTACGCTCGCACACGGCCTGACACCCATTCTGTGCATTGGCGAACACGAACGCGATACCGAAGGGAAGTACCTGAACACCGTACGCGAAGAGATTACTATCGCGCTTTCCGTGCTTTCGCCGAAAGAACGTATGAAAGTAATCGTTGCCTATGAACCTCTCTGGGCTATCGGAAAGACCGCGAGCGAAGCCATAGACCAGCGCGACCTCGGCGAGATGGTGCTCTACATTCGCAAAGTGCTTGCAGAGCTTCTTCCCGGAAAGAGTTCCTCTCATTCTCTTGTGCTCTACGGCGGTTCAGTCGAACCAGGGAATATCCGTGCTCTTGCGGGGGGCTCGGGCGTCGACGGATTTCTCATCGGACACGCATCCGTAGATACCCACCTCTTTTCTTCGCTTGTGGGTGAGCTTACCTAGCCATGCCCAGTATGACTACATGGCATCGTGTCTGTGCGATCAAAGATTCTGCTGGTGCGTTTCTCTCGTGTGTTTTTGTACTGAACAAGGCTTTTGCAATCCTCAACACGAGGAGCAATGCCATGTTGTCATAACTGGGTATGCGGACGATTCGCGATATTCCGCGATATGAGAACGTTCCCATCCTCGTGCGGTGCGCGCTGAACGTCCCTGTCGAGAATGGCCGGGTCATGAATG
This sequence comes from Patescibacteria group bacterium UBA6033, assembly GCA_002429325.1. Lineage (GTDB taxonomy): Bacteria > Patescibacteriota > Minisyncoccia > Phycocordibacterales > Phycocordibacteraceae > C7867-001. Next base: position 38,670 of record DIZH01000017.1, read on the forward strand.
ACTACCGGCTGCGGCGAGCACTTCCGACCATTCAGTTCCTCGCAGAGCGTGGAGCGCGCGTCGTCCTCATCAGCCATATTGGCGAAGCGGGTACAGAAACATTGGAGCCTGTCGCAGATGCACTGTCGAAACTCACACCACGCGTCTCATTCTTCGGAGAGACTACTGGCGTGCGTGCGCGAGATGCCGTGCGCAATCTGATGCCAGGAAATATCCTCATGCTCGAGAATTTGCGGAGGAATCGAGGAGAGGTTATGAATGACCCTTCTTTTGCAGCAGAGCTTGCATCGCTCGCAGATGTATTCGTCGAAGACTCGTTCGATACGTGCCATAGGCAGCATGCATCCATCGTCAGCCTGCCGAAATTGCTTCCGTCCTATGCCGGATTGCAGCTCGAAGAAGAAGTGCGCGAATTGTCAGAGGCACTCGTGCCGAAGCAGCCGAGTCTTGCCGTCATCGGTGGCGCGAAATTCAGCACGAAAGAAGCTGTGCTCACCACACTCCTCGAGCGTTATACACACGTCTTTGTCGGCGGCGCGCTTGCGAATGATTTCTTGAAGGCTGCGGGGCACGGGGTAGGGAAGTCGCTCATAGACGCGGAGCAAGATGGTGCGAGCACTATTAGGAAACTCACCGGCAATCCTAAGCTCGTCCTGCCGGTCGATTCACTTGTCGTACCAGCATCTGCACTCGGTTCCGCTGATATTCGACCGTATGCGCGAGTCGCGACCATTGACCAAGTGCGTCCTGACGAGGTCATTCTCGATCATGGTCCTGGCACATCGCTATTGCTCGCGCGCCTTGCCGAGCAATCGAAAACAATTTTGTGGAACGGACCGTTAGGCAATTATGAAAAAGACTTTGTGGATGCGACCAACGCATTCGCACGCTCGATTGCAGACTCGCATGCGCGTTCGATTATCGGTGGCGGCGACACAATCGCAGCCATCGAAGCGCTTGGGCTCTTGCCAAAGTTCTCGTTCGTCTCAACCGGCGGGGGAGCGATGCTCGATTTCCTGGTCAAAGGTACGCTTCCGGGCATTTCAGTCTTAGGATAGTTTGCTGCGGATCTGTTCGGCGATAGTTTTCGCATCGACAGCGGCGCGTTCATCTTTCGGCCAAAATGAAAATTCGCTGCGCTCGTGGCGAGGGATGATATGGAAGTGAAGATGGAACACGACTTGTCCCGCAGCTGTTCCGTGATTGGAGTTCACATGCACACCGTGGGCGTCGACACCATCGCGCACGGCCGGAGCAATTTTCCGTATGGCAGCCATCGTCCGTGAAAGCGTTTCTTCGTCCGTATCAAAGATATTTACGACATGTCTTTTCGGCACGACGAGTGTATGCCCTGGTGCGTTGGGGTTAGCATCAAGAAAGGCTACGGTGTACTCATCTTCGTATACCTTGTTCGAGGGAATATCGCCGGAAATAATCTTGCAGAAAATGCAGTCGGTCATAGAGAACAGCATACCGCACTCGATTCCTGATACAATGGCGTTCACATGTTTCCACTCCATGAACCCTTGAATGATGTGTCGCGTGATGAACTCTCATCCTACGACGATCTGACGGCAGCGCTCCTGGTACGACGCGGCATTGTCACGAAAGAGGATGCAGAAAAATTCCTCAACCCATCGTATGATCTGCATCTTCATGACCCATTCCTGATGACGGATATGGAGAAGGCTGCGCGACGATTCGCGGATGCAATTCTTGCAAAAGAACATATCGCGATATGGAGCGATTATGATTGCGACGGCATTCCAGGCGGGGTAGTGCTCCACGATTTTTTGAAAAAGGTCGGTGCTGATTTTGAAAATTATATTCCGCATCGGCATCATGAAGGGTACGGCATGAATGTCATGGGCATCGAGAAGCTCGCGAAGAATGGGGTGACACTTATCGTGACCGTCGACTCCGGCATCACTGACATTGTTCCGGTCGCGCGCGCGAATGAACTCGGTATCGAGGTCATCGTGACCGATCATCACCTGCCCGCAGAAGAAGGCTTGCCGCCGGCATTCGCCGTACTCAATCCGAATGCACGGACAGATGAAACGTATCCGTTCAAGAGTCTCTGTGGTTCAGGCGTCGCATGGAAACTCGTGTGCGCAACACTTGCAATAGAACCGAA
>DIZH01000021.1 GCA_002429325.1 Patescibacteria group bacterium UBA6033
TGACCTTCAGTATCGGCAGGCACCGGGACAACATTGTCCTGACCAGAGCGCCCTTCATCGAAGGCTCATATCGTCTTGGCGATAACGCTTCGTTCGCCATCGGTGTGCTTCGCACTCGCATAGGTGCAGATGCTCCGCGCAACAGCAGTCTCTTGTACTTCTCGTTCCGAATGGCACTGTAATGACCAAGCGGTCAATGAAAACAGCCCAATCTTTCAAGGTTGGGCTTTTTCTATTCCAAATGAATGCTTCTGTCGGCGACGCGAGCGCGCAGCGCGAGCGCCGGATGTTTCTTTAGTTCTGGATCGGTCTCGACGAGACTGGCCGCTTCGGTGCGTGCCGCTTCGACGAGTTTGAGATTTTTTAATGCTTCCATCGCAATATCGGAAACGCCCCATTGCCGGCCGCCGGCGAGCTCGCCTGCGCCGCGCAGTGCGAGGTCATACTCGGCAAGCTCGAACCCATTTTTTGCGTTTACAAACGCTTTCATGCGGTCTTTCGTTGCTTGGCCGAATGATTCAGGGAGCGCGAAGCAGTACGACTGGTGCGTCGAGCGTATGACGCGGCCGCGTAGCTGGTGGAGCTGGGCGAGTCCAAATCGCTCCGCGCCTTCGATGAGAATGACGGTCGCGTTCGGGACATTTACGCCGACTTCGACGACGGACGTCGCGACGAGGATATCTATCTCGCCTTTCTCGAATCGTTTCATCACCTCTTCTTTTTCTCCTGGCCGCATTTTGCTGTGGAGAATATCTATCGTTGCCTCGGGGAAGACTTCTTTTTTCAAACGCAGAGCTTCGGCTTTCACTGATTTAGCGATGAGGGCAAGCTCTTTGGTGGGATCGGGCTCGTCGATGCGCGGACAGATGACATAGGCCTGATGGTCTGCCGCTAGTTCAGAGCGCACACGAGCATATGCCTCGTCTCGTTTCTCGGGTCCGAACACCATGGTGATGACGGGCTTTCTTCCTGCCGGCATTTCATCGAGGAGTGTGAGGTCGAGATCGCCGTAGAGTGTGAGTGCGAGTGTGCGCGGAATCGGCGTCGCAGTCATCGACAAGAGGTGCGGCGCGACCGCGCCTTTGGTCGCGAGTTTCTGTCGGTGCATCGTGCCGAATCGGTGCTGCTCGTCGATGATGGCGTATGCAAAATATTTCATAACGAGCGATTTCTCGATGAGTGCGTGCGTGCCGATGACAATCGGTATTTCGCCATTTGCAACCATTTTCTTGAATGCTGGCTTAGAGAGTTTGGCGGACTCTTCATATCGCACGCGGGAAGGGAACTTGCGGCATTCGCTACCGGTAATGAGGCCGATGGGAATCGGATGGTCTTTGAAATACGAGACAAATGTTGAGAAGTGCTGTTTCGCCAATATCTCAGTCGGACAAAGGTATGCCACCTGCAGTGTGCCCGCTACTCTGCCTTTAGGGGTCGAAGTCGCGACAAGATACGCGGTCGCGGCAGCGACCGCGGTCTTGCCACTGCCGACGTCGCCCTCTAGAAGGCGAAGCATCGGATGCGTTTTCCCGAAGTCCGAAGTGATGGATTCTATTGCACGCATCTGTGCGCCGGTAGCAGGGAACGGGAACGAAGCGATAAAATCTTTTAATCGACCGAGCGCACTCTCGTCGACCTCGACAGGCAATGCTTCTTCGCGCAGGAGTATGCGCCGGCGCTGCTGCATGACTATCTGCAATGCGAACACTTCTTCAAAGGCGAATCGCTTGCGCGCGGCGTCTGCATCAGACAACTTGCGCGGTGTATGGATGAACACGAGCGCCGAGGAAAGCGAAGGCAGATTGTAGCGCGCAAGTATCTCTGCTGGGATAGGGTCCTCAATAGTTTCGTGTACATGCGTCTCAAATACTTTGCGTATCGCGTGCGTAATCCAAAGCGAGGACACTCCCTTGCTTTCGGAATAGATGGGATACAACGTGGGAAAGTCAGACTCTCCCATCTGATGGGAAAGTCTGACTTTCCCACGACTCTGGTTGAAGAGCGAGTCATGCACCTCTTCTGGCGAGATTGGCGAGGTATCAATCTCAGGATTGGCGAGGTATATTTTTGCTCCTGCTCCTGCCACCTTCCCACTGACTTTGACCACCATGCCGTCGTGGAGCGACTTTGCGATATAGGGCTGGCTGAACCACATCATTTTTATTTTCCCCGAATTGTCCTCGAGCCACGCTTCGGCGATGGGGCGCCGGCTCTTCCAGGTCTTCCGTATATCGGGTTTCCGCACGGTCCCGTAGAGCGTGACCTCAGCGCCAGCCGTGACGCCCGTAATAGTTCCGGTCGGCCCTGCGTTCTCATAGCGGGCGGGGAAGTGATAGAGCAGGTCGTGAACGGTGCGAATGCCGAGCTTAGTCAGCGCGCGCTTCTGGTCCGGCTTGAGGCGAGTGAAATGCTTATCAACAGAATCTTGCAACTGCATATCTGTAGTATACTGGCCTTCTACTATGGATACCAAAAAAATAATTGCAGCGTTTAAGAAGCAGGGACCTCGTATTGAGACGAGGGCAAAGGTAACGCTGAAGGAGAAAAAAGACTTCTCGCTCTGGTATACCCCAGGCGTGGGTGCGGCGTCGCTCTACCTCGCCAAGAATCCGAAGGAAGCTCGCAAGATGTCGATTAAACAGAATAGTGTCGCTATTGTGTCGGATGGCTCAGCGGTGCTCGGTCTCGGCAATATCGGTCCCTACGGCGCACTGCCAGTCATGGAAGGGAAGGCGCTCATTTTTAAAGCGAAGGCTAATGTCGATGCATGGCCACTCGTGCTTGATACGCATGACCCCGATGAGATTGTCCGCATTGTCAAAGCGGTTGCCCCGAACTTCGGCGGAATTAACCTCGAAGATATTGCGGCACCGCAGTGTTTCGAGATAGAGCGGCGGCTCATTGAGGAGCTCGACATTCCGGTCATGCACGACGACCAGCACGGCACCGCCATCGTGGTGCTCGCAGGACTTATCAATGCCGCAAAAGTCGTGAAGAAAGATATTAAGAAGTTGCGGGTGGTCATAAGCGGCGCAGGCGCGGCCGGTACGGCGGTGGCGAAACTACTCGCAGCTGCAGGAGTGAAGGACACGATACTGCTCGACCGTGCAGGCGCCATCTACGCCGGTCGCCCTGAATTGAACGCCCATAAGTCTGAGCTCGCCGCGCTTACGAATCCGCGCAAAGTATCAGGCGGTTTTGCTGAAGTTATGGTGGGAGCTGACGTGTTCATTGGTGTCTCGGGCAAAGGACTTCTCAAGGCTGAACATGTCGCATCAATGGCGCCGAAGAGTATCGTCTTTGCGCTTGCGAACCCTGAACCGGAAATCTTGCCGGACGAAGCGAAAAAAGCTGGCGCCGCAGTGATAGCGACTGGCCGCTCAGACTATCCGAACCAGATAAATAATTCGCTCGTGTTCCCAGGCATCTTCCGCGGTGCGCTTGATAAGCGCGTCTCGAAGATTACAGAAGCGACGAAGCTCCGCGCGGCTCGTGCCCTCGCCGCGCTCGTCACCAAGCCGACCGCCGCCAAGATTATTCCCGATATGCTTGACCCGCGTGTTGTAAAAGCAGTCGCACAGGCGGTACACTAGGCATATGCAGAAAAGACGTACGGGCATTTACCACTCATTGGTGGTATTGCCGGATAACCTCTTTCCATTCAAGACTGAAATAGGGGGGCAGTGGGTGCGCGGCGTCCGCTCCTATAACGCGCGGCTCGCGCGCTATCAGCGCAAATACGGCGCTGGCCGATACGGGTTCAAGCTTGATGCGTACCGCCAAGTATTCCATTTCATAGGCTCGATACTTTTTCTTGTTGCCGCAGGGTTCATTTCTGAAGCACTATTCGGCGGGTCTAACGCCATGTATGTATTTCTCAGCACGGCAATCGCTCTCATTTCCTTCCAGGAATTCTATCTCCATCGCCGCATGTACCAGCAGCTCTGGCGCAAGGGCTTCATCGACTGGCTCACGTGGTGCATACCATTTGGCGTCTATTTTTTCACCCATTTTCATTAGAGCCTGTCAAAAACTTCATTTGCTGCGTTACGGGTCCCGCTGATTTTCTCCATCGTACCCCCTGGTACGCCTACGAAAATCAGCATCCCGTGCCTTGCATCTGAGAGTTTTTGACCATGCTCTACTCTGCATGACTTCTTATATTGGGAGGGGTATACTGTAAGTATGTCTACAACCACAATCGTGCTTATCGTTCTCGCCGTTATCGTGCTGTGGGTAGTTATGGCCTATAACGGTCTCGTTTCCCTTACCAATCATGCCAAAGAAGCGTGGTCCGATATTCAGGTACAGCTCAAACGCCGCTATGACCTCATTCCGAATTTGGTCGAAACAGTGAAAGGCTATGCCGCTCATGAATCGAGCGCATTTGAGAACGTCACGAAGGCGCGTGCGGCCGCCATGGGTGCGACAACCGCCACCGACAAAGCTCAAGCTGAGAACCAGCTCTCGAGCACACTGAAGACGCTCTTTGCAGTCTCTGAGGCATATCCTGAACTGAAGGCGAATCAGAATTTCCTCCAACTGCAGCAAGAGCTCGGCGACACCGAGGACAAGATTCAGGCTTCACGCCGTTTCTACAATACGACCGTGATGACGCTCAATACACGCATCCAGTCATTCCCGGGTAATCTCATTGCGTCTTCATTCAGCTTCAAGCCTATGGACCTCTTCGAGCTTTCTGCCGCAGACGCAGCAGCTGCTGAACCGGTAAAAGTTAGTTTCTAATGGATCTCTACGCACAGCGTAGCTCAAATATCCGCCGGACTTGGGCGCTCATCATCGGCTTTCTTGTCGTTGTCATAGCCATCGGGTATGCATTCTCGTGGTATTACGGAAACTCATCCTTTCTCTATCTCGCGGTAGTTATCGCGGTAGGGACGAACTTCTATGCGTATTGGGAGTCGGATAAGCTCGTGCTCTCGCTGAACCATGCACGGCCGGCTACCCGCGAGGAATTCTTCGACTTCTACACGGTCACTGAGAATCTCGCTATTGCCGCCGGACTGCCGAATCCGAAACTCTATGTCATCGATGACCCAGCACCAAACGCTTTTGCAACCGGCCGCGATGAGGAACACGCAGTCGTGTGTGCGACCACTGGATTGCTGTCGATGATGACGCGCCCTGAGCTCGAGGGTGTCATCGGCCACGAGCTCTCGCACATCAAGAACCGCGATATGCTCCTCATGACTATTGCAGTCGTACTTGCGGGCTTCGTCGCCATCCTCGCAAACATATTTTTGCGCATGTCGTTCTGGGGTGGGGGACGCAACAGTGATGACAAGAACAATAACGCTATCTTTATGATTATCGCGGTCGTCGGCGTCGTGCTTGCGCCGCTTGCCGCGAAGCTCATCGAGCTAGCTATCTCGCGCCGGCGCGAGTATCTCGCGGATGCTTCAGGCGTGCTTCTGACACGCTATCCAGAAGGGCTGGCTTCGGCTCTGCAGAAAATAGGCGGCTACGCAGCGCCCATGCACAGTGCAAATCTCGCGACGGCACATCTCTTCATCGGTGATCCATTCGGCGCAAAGGCCGCGGGCAGTAGCGGTTGGATAGAGAAGCTCTTCTCCACGCACCCGCCCATCCCCGACCGCGTCAAAGCCATCCTTTCTCCCCAGAGCTAGGGGCATTGCTCCTGTCTGAGCAGGGCGGCATGCTAGTGTAAGCTCATGTTTACCGGACGAATGGGTGTGAAGGATTATTGGAAGTCAGTCGTGCTTTCCATTCTCCTCCTCGTAATGCTTTACATGGGCGGCGGGGCCCTGTACTTGTTCGTTGTCCTGTGGGTGCTCCATATGTACGCCGTCACCGGCGTACTCAGCACGGTTCCGCTCCTCCTCCTCATGATTGTGAGCTTTGTCTTCGGTATCGGTCTCCAGATACGTCGCTTGCACGACCTAGGATATTCCGGCTGGATCGTCGCTGTGCTGTTCATTGCCAGCGCAGCAGCCTCGTTCTTCGGCAAGACCGGCGGCGCCGGGACGGCAGCATATGCGCCCTGGGCATGGCTCGTCATTATCGTCGTGGCGTTCATCGAGCTTGCGATCTCGCTCTGGCCCGGCAATCCCGCACCAAACGCTTACGGTGCCTCTGTCGTCTACCGCTCCTGGTGGGACGCTCTCGAAGGGAAGAAGTAGGAGGGGTGATACCAGGCCGGTTTTCTGGTATAAAGAACAAGCACGGAGGCGTCGGATAGTGGTTTATTCCACCACCTTGGAAAGGTGGCAGGCTCGAAAGGGTCTCGAGAGTTCGAATCTCTCCGCCTCCGCCAAAATTGGAAATCGGAATCAGAAGCCGAAATGGGGTCGGCGCGAAGCGCCGACACAAACGCATTCCCGCCAAAAATTCCCGAATTCAAAAGGTTTTTCCACGCTCCGCGTGGCTCAAAAAAGACGGTTCGATCCTTAATTTGAAAGTTCGAACCGACTTTTTTGTACAAATGAAGTTTTTCTTCATTTGTAGACTCGTTTGCCAATCCCACATTGAATTTCAAAAACTTTTCGGTAAGTTCGAACCGATTATTCGCTTTTTGCTCAAAAGCCGATAATTTCTCTTTGAGAAGCTGTTTTTCGTTCACTAATTTGTTTTTCACATCTCGATATTCTTCGAGCGATAAAGCGTTTTCGAGATAAGCATTCATCAGCTTCTCAATCTTGGAATCCAAAAGAGAAATATCGACTTTTGTGTTGTCTGCAAAAAGCGTAGACGATTGGGCTTCACTCAATATATCTTTTCTATTTTCCACTAACATCCAAGAAGCCCAATCGTCTGGCAAAGAAACTTTTTTGATTTCCTTTTGAATTTTTGAAGTGATGATTTCCTCGCGAGCATATTTTTGTGAACAAGGATTTTTCCGTTTAGTACATCGCAAATAGTTATGACCTTTCTGTGTTTCGGTGGTAATGAAACATCCACATTCTCCGCAACGGAAAAATCCTCTATACAAAAATGGTTTTAGACCTTTCGAATGAGGTTTAGATTTCCTCATCATCACTTCTTGAACAGAATCAAAAAGTTTCTTTGAAATAATCGGTTCGTGCTTGCCCTCGTGGATTTCGCCGTTATACAACATCAAACCTGTGTAAATCGGATTTTTCAAAAGTTTTTGATAATTCGACACCGCAAGTTCCTTTCCGCTTTTTCGCTTCAATCCAAGTTCATTAAATTTGTCACGGAGTTGTCGCAAAGTGAAAGACCCAGACGAATATGCCTCAAATGTTTTTCTGATTAAAGGTGCGATATTTTTATCAACAACAATTCTCCCACCGACATTTAGATACCCAAGTGGAGACATTTGAGGCCATATTCCGTCTTTCACTTTGTTTCGCTTACCACGCTTTATATTCTCACTGAGGTTATCCACATAATACTTGGATTGCGAAAAAGCGATTGAAAGCATGAATTTGCCTTGCGGTGTCGGATCACACCAGAAAGTTGGAAATTTTAGCTCGGCAAGTTTTTCCGTATCGAGCAAGTAGATAATTTTTCCACCATCAACACTATTTCTTGCCAATCTGTCGGGATGCCATGCCAAAATCCCATTTGCCTCACCTTGCTCGATACGGAGAAGCATTTCATTAAATACTGGCCGACCTGGCGCTTTAGCGGTTTGTTTTTCCACGAAAATATCTACCACTTCAATTTGTTCTTTAACCGCTAACTCTTTGAGTTCGGCCAGTTGGTCTGAAATGCTTCTAACTTGCCGATCCTCTGTATCGGTACTTTTGCGAGTGTATATGAAAAACTTTCTGGTGTGATTATTCATAGAATTGAATTGGCAAACGAGTGAGCCACGCGGAGCGTGGAAAAACCTTTTGAGTTCTGGAATTTTTGGCGGGAATGCGTTTGTGTCGGCGCTTCGCGCCGACCCCATTTCGGCTTCTGATTCCGATTTCCAATTTTGGCGGTGTGTATTGGACGAAGTTCGAATGTATTTCGGACAAAATCCGCAGGATTTTGACGACTAATCGCACGCGCGAAGCGCGTAGTGGCTCTAAACCTCTCCGTACGCCCCGATTGCGTGGGAATGCGAACCAATGCGCCTCGGACACGCTCGCAGACTCGCGTGTGCAAAAACCAAAAAATTTCCTTGCATTTTTCTCGCGTCTCCTCCCCCCACCCCTCCACCGCGAAGCGGAAAAAGAAATGGAAAGGAAATTTTTGGTTTTGCTTCGCCGTCAGTATTCTCATACTGTTGTAATATATCACATTATTGATATACGACACAACAACTTGCTACAATATGAATTGTGGATATGAAAACATCGTCAATAAAGCTTGGAAAAAACATAAAGCGCATACGAGAGCAAAAGAAAATGTCGCAGGGCGACATTTGTCGTGCGCTCGGTTTTGACCGTGCGCAGATGAGTAATATTGAAGCTGGAAAAGGAAATCCAACACTTTCAACGATTGAGAAAATTGCTCAAGCATTAGAAGTTGCGAGCGACGAACTTTTGAGATAAATATAACAATGTTTAGAAATTTACTCTCCATATGAGCAACACCACTATTTTAATCATTGTAATGTTTCTTAACTTAACATTTTCAACCATCATGGATGTTCTTGCTAAGTATTGGAATGTCACAGACAATATCATCTTTTTCTATTTAAGTATGGTAGCTAGTATTTTTACGATGTTCTTCTATATATGTATGATTAAGTACGGGAGTTTAACTATTTCATCGACTGTCACGTTATTGCTTACCATGATTATAAGTGTTTCGTTTGGTTACTTCTATTTTCATGAAGTAGTAAAACCTATTCAATGGGTTGGAATATTTTTAAGTTTTATATCTATGATACTTATGCTTGATATCTTTCATTCAGCATAGAATAGATTAAGTTTTAATTTATCTGTGGTTCTCTTTTAGTATTACATTAAAAGAAACCCATATTTTGTTATACTAGAGCAATGTTAGAAAAGATAATGAACAGTCTACTAATTGGCTTTGCTGTCGCAGCAATACCAGGAGCTGTTTTTATAGAAACAATAAGAAGAACTCTTACGAAAAACGTGATCTCTGGAATTCTTTTGGTTCTTGGTGAATTTTTTGGTCACGTTTTACTATTCCTTATACTATTTTTTGGAGTTTCTCACTTTTTTACAAATGAGCTTGTAAGTAAATTTTTATATTTAGCGGGGTTTCTTCTTATGTTATTGCTCGGTCTACAAGCTTTTAAAAATCCAAACCAAACGCACCAAGAGAAAAGTTTAACACTCGAAGGTTCTTCTTTTTTAGTTGGGTTTGGTTTATCAATAACAGACCCATATATCATTGGGCTGTGGGTCACTCTTTCAGGGGCATACCTTTCTCACTTTTCTAAGTTATATGCAACCTTTCATATTATTTTGATATCACTAGGATTTCTTCTGTTCTTTATTCCCTTAATATATATTACGTACTTTATAGGTAAAAAAATACCAGACGTATATTTGCTATGGCTATCAAGAATTGGAGGGGTGGTTCTTATTGGCACAGCAATCATGTTTTTCTGGAAACTAATACTACTTTTCTAGTTATATGTTGATATTTCTTGCAGTAATTAATAATCTTCTTGCTCCGTATTGGGATACCTACAAGAAGTATCTTAGTAAACAAGGTTTTGCTTCACTTACGGTAATATGCTCCCCGAATCTTATAGAGCACTCGATTGGTATTATTGTTCTTCTTTCTCTTGGGCTTTTTGTCTTACCAACGGATATACACTTTTATTTATATTGGTTCTTAATGGTTGTTATTTCTGCTGTTGAACTTACTCTCAATATCTGGGGATTAGTTAAAAGTAGTTTTTTTGGTGTTCGTGTAGTTGGCAGTCTTAGTTTCGTGGTAAGCAGTATATCTGCAGTGATTTTCATCGGAGAACATTTGAGTTTACTGCAGTACGTGTCTATTATTATTGCTATTTTTGGTGTAGCGCTTTTTACATGGCCAAAGAATCAAAGTTTAAATTTTAAGAATATCGACAAAGGGATTGTATTTGTCTTTATTTCAGTCATCTTAAGCGGTATATCTTTAATACCGTATAAAATGGCAACATTCTACACACCAAGTTACACAACATTTTTAACAGGTAGAATTGTTGGTGATTTGATTGCTTGGAACCTTGTCTGGATGATTAGTTTACTTTGGATAAAAAGATCTCCTCTTATTGAACTAAAACGCCTAATGAACACCAAAGAAGCTTTGATTTTGATAATTGGTGCATCTGGTGCAAACCTACTTGGTTCTTGGCTTATTTATAAAATGCCAGTAACTGAACTTTCAATATTAGGAACACTGGGTATTATTACTTCTTACTTTATAGACAGGAATAAATATAACAATCGTTTAACAATGAGAATGTGGATGGGTACAATTTGTATCATCTTTTCGATTGGGGTATTTTTCATGTTGTAAATGTTTTCATTAAAATTATGATTATCTTTTTCTTATTCACTCAAGCATTTATATTTCAAGTATATTCACAGATTGCAAAATCTTTACAAGAGAAAGGACTTACTGGATTATCTGTACTTTACTATTCAAAATTCACAATATATCCATCTTTGGTATTACTGATGTTTTTTTGGGATAAAAATAGTTTTCAATACTTGATGAGTAATAAACATATCTTACTTGTTTTTATTGGATTCTTAATTTCAAGTTCTATTTTTCAGTATATATATTTTGTATCGAGGCACATGGTAAAAGCACTTTCTTTTGTTAGTGTTGTTTTAAATGCTGTGGGGTTACCAGCGATAGTTATAACAAGTTTTTTAATAAATAAAGATATTCCTAGTGTGTATGAAATATTTGGAATACTTTTCCTTATCCTAGCCCTAATCTTAAAACCAAGTAACGGTAAAACAAAGAATGTGAGTCAGTTACGATATAGCGTAATAACAATAGTTGCAATATCTGTAGTGTATCTTGTGCTACAAACAATTAAAGATCCTCTGTATAGAGAATTCATGATGAATATACCAAACACTATATTTGCCGTTGCTCTATACCTTACATGTTCATCTATCATAATTAATATATTTTTCTTATTCAAAAAGAAACCTAGTGAAATAAAAATTATAGATGGAGATAATAAAACAAGATTTTATGCTTATTTAATCCCTACTTTGTTATTCATTGGCTCGATACCAGAAGCTTATAGTTTTGCAAATGTTCCAGCTTTTACTGTTGTTGCCGTAAGTATGGTAAATATGATAATGAGTTTAACTTCTGATCTCAAGAATAAAAGAATTATTTTTAGTACGAGAACTGCTATATTTATAGTGTTTGTATTAGTAGGGATTTCATTAAATATATTTGGAAGATTGTATTAATATACTCCCATCTATATATTTAAATGGATTCTCGAAACTGATATATAACGAAAATTGCGAGCAACGTATACACTCCAAACTATAATAAAAACAAAAGCTCAATCCATATTGATTTGAGTTACCGCCACACTTCATCGAAGCCACCAAGCGAACACGCACAACGCCGAAGCAGCCAGCGCGAGCGAATGCGAGCGGGCTATGCGGAGGCGGTTGTGTGTGATTCGCGGACTCTAGAGTTACCACTAAACGTCGCTATGGCACGCGCCTCGGTCGCCACAAGGAAATGGAGCAAATGGGCTTCAATGTGATAACTTTGTTGCCCTTTGTGGAGTTTCCTTGTGGCGAAGCAAAACCAAAAATTTCCTTTCCATTTCTTTTTCCGCTTCGCGGTGGAGGGGTGGGGGGAGGAGACGCGAGAAAAATGCAAGGAAATTTTTTGGTTTTTGCACACGCGAGTCTGCGAGCGTGTCCGAGGCGCATTGGTTCGCATTCCCACGCAATCGGGGCGTACGGAGAGGTTTAGAGCCACTACGCGCTTCGCGCGTGCGATTAGTCGTCAAAATCCTGCGGATTTTGTCCGAAATACATTCGAACTTCGTCCAATACACACCGCATTATGGAATTGTCAGAGCATGTCATCAAAGCAATAAAAGATTACGGTCAAGAGGACTCGAATTCCGCTTTGATGCACTCCTGTTTTGCTATAGAGGCAACGGCGAGAAATCTTTTCAGAAGAGAAGACGTAGGGAAAAAAGAATATAAGGATGTTATTGATCAATATCTTTGGATTTTGGAACCAATGATGGGAAGTGGTGTAAATCTACAGGAAACTATCTGGTATAACGTTGAGGTAGATAATGGACATGGGAAAATAATAACGGATCCAAATTTCTCTGACATTATTTACCACATTTTCCGATGCAGTCATGCACATGCAAAATCAGTTTCGAAAAACTACGAACTATTGGCACCCGAAAATGGAAAGTTATTTTGGCAAGTTGGAGGCGGCCTTATCCGTATGCCAACATGCATAGTTCCTGCGCTTTTAGCCATCTCAGTCTTTTCAAGAGCAAATGCCGATATCTCTACCTCTGGGGATTATTTTCTGTCACTAGCAAGCGAGAAATTTCCAATCAAAGACTGGTGGGGGCGAGAGGATGATTTCCACTCGTTTTTATCACAAAGACTTCCAAATCCAACGAGGGTAACACTTGATGGCCTTAAGATTTTTAGACCAACGGCTCAAGATAAATATTTTAACGTGGAGATAATACCACCCTCTTTGTCTTAAGACCGCCCTCTTAATTTTATTCGGTTGCTAACTCGCCAAAGAATCCTTGTGCTGATTAACTTAGGAGCTTCGCTTCCAAGTCGAGATTACGCCTGATGCCCCTTCAAATACTCCACAATATCATCCGACTCATACATCTCCACGCCGTGGTCGGAGTCGACGAGATAGGGGACTTGGCGCTTGTCGCCCTTCGCGATGAGTTCCGCCGCGACGGCATCGTCAGTAGTGGGGACTTCGTAAGTCCCCACTATAGGAGCACCCTCAAAAAGTGATACCATACAACATATGCCCGAAAATACGAAATCCGATGAGGAATATGGCTTCTCATATCGGCAGAGCAGATTCCAGGAAAAACCCAAGCTTTTTGCTTTGGTAGAAAATCTGGGAGTCCCCGAGAAATACGTGAATCAGGTCTTGCTCGTTCTTGTCATCGTTTTGCTCGGCATCACGTTCATGAATCTATTCGGTGCTGGCATTTTCAGTGACCGTACAAAGATTGAGCCGCCAGCCAATGTCAAAATGACTCGTGGTTTTTAATATGCTGACAGTAAGAATTCGTAGCTCCGCAAGTGGTTTTACCTTGATCGAATTGCTGGTCGTCATCGCTATCATTGGTCTATTATCAAGCGTGGTTCTCGCTTCGCTCAGCAGCGCGCGGATCAAGGCACGTGATGCGAAGCGTAAGGAAGACCTGCACCAAATACAGAATGCGCTGATGTTGTATTACGATGCGTATGGCTATTATCCGCCGGCAAAGCCGCAGACGAGCTGCGGTGGCACTGATGTGTGGGCTACGAGCAATGGCACATGCGGGGGACAGTGGCTCACGACTGATCCTAATTTCTATAAATACATGTCGTCAGTACCAGTCGACCCGCTGAATCAAGGAGTGAATGCGGGCTGGGGCGACGGTAATAATGTCTACAGCTATTATCCGGGTCTAGCCAATTCCCAGGACTATGAACTGCTGACGCAGCTTGAGTCTACGAGCGATATCGGCCGCTGTGCGACAAGAGAAGCGTTCTACCACAGTACCGTCCCGAATACACCATGGTGCGCCCCTTGGCTAAACAACATGGGCCGGAGCCAGAACATCTATACCGACCACTAGTCCAGCAGGATTCAGTCCTTCTTCATCTGCTCATGCGTAGAGTGGACTTGGAAGCTTCGCTTCCAAGTCTATTCGACAAATTTTAGCTTTCGTCATAGTGTGTTACCGGATCCAACTCTCAGGAAAGAGGTGCTAGATGTTTTCCTTGTACATAGGATCCGCCAAGGAGTGGATTCAAGACGCGAGCGGGGGCTCCTTTCAGGTGTTCCCGGTGTTCTACAAGAAAGATGGGAAGTTCTTCGAACTCCGTTTTTCCACTGATTTGCCGCCTCTGGATGATGTGGAAATATATTTCCGGTGGTGGAGATATCTTGTGCGTATTCCGGTATCGGCGAGGCTACGGACAACCATCCTCAACTTCATGCTTTTCAAGCATCTGATACAGGACAATTCGTTCGACTGCTACTCGTTTGCCTGTGAGTATTCCCAGGTCCCACAACATGACAGACACGACTTGCTGTCCCACTGGTCTCTAAGACCTTTGCGATGGCGGCACCTGAGGATTGGGAATGTAGTGTTCCTGTTCTCGCGTCCGGCAAAAGATGCTCTTCATTTCCACCACGCATCGATCTATCTCGGCTTCGGCCGGTACTTGTCGGTGTGGGGGAAGGGAGGGCAATTTGAAGTTGCAACGCTTGCCGACATGAAAAGAGACTTCGGTGCTAGAGGAGCTTTCTTGGCGACGCCGAGATGAAGCCGTTCATTTTGAAAACCGCCCACGGGCGGTTTTCCTATGTTACTTGGAGGCTTCGCCTCCAAGTATACTAAGTATCGGATATCCCCATGAATAGGATCCTTGGTCAAACAACTCTTTCTTCAGTGATATAATTAATTTGTGATTAAAGGAAATATTAAGGGTTGCATGGTTGCACTCCTGGTTCTTTCTTTTGGCGTAACTCTGGTCTCGATTGCAAACGCTCAGTCGTCGTCCGTGCCGCTATTTAGCAGGAATTTAAGTCTTGGCAGACAGGCGGCAGACGTGCGTCAGTTGCAAGTCTTTCTAAATTCTCAAAATTTCATCCTCGCTTCAAAAGGACCTGGCTCCCCTGGACAAGAAACGAACTTCTTTGGGCCGAAACTGCAGTTGGCTCTCAGTCGATACCAACAGAAAGAGGGGATACAACCAGCGGTTGGATTTTTCGGAGCTATCACCAGAGCTAATGTTAATGCACGACTGGTCGCATCTGGCGCTAAAGTCAGCAATACATCTTCCGGGGCCAGCAATGCATCTCCTGTGGCTAGTGGTACTTCACCCAAGGTCTTAGCGACACCAACTGTCCCTCAACCTATTTCTGCCCCTCCCGTCACTCCTCCTACTATTCCTCAGCCTATTGTCACTCCCCCCGCTCAGTCCACCTCAGTGTCTTACTATGATGTGGTGATAGTGGGAGGTGGCGCAAGTGGTGTGGCGGCAGCAATCCAAAGTGCCCGAATGGGAGCACGGACGGCTATTCTTGAAGAAACAGATTGGCTTGGCGGCCAAATGACTGCAGCGGGAGTAAGCAGTATGGACGAGGGCAATTATGATGAAAGGACGATGGGAATCTACGGCGAGTTCATCCAAAAAGTAAAAGCTTATTATACGGCTTTGGGCAAATCCATCAGCACTTGTTATCGAGTCAACTTCAGTAATTGTTTTGAACCGCACATCGGGCAAAAGATCTTACTCGATATGATAGCTGAAACAAAAAATAGAACGCTTTCTGATGGCACGCATCCAGTCTTGGATGTTCATCTGCGAACA
Source organism: Patescibacteria group bacterium UBA6033 (assembly GCA_002429325.1). Classification (GTDB taxonomy): domain Bacteria; phylum Patescibacteriota; class Minisyncoccia; order Phycocordibacterales; family Phycocordibacteraceae; genus C7867-001. Next base: position 15,489 of record DIZH01000021.1, read on the forward strand.
CCTGTCATTTCGGCAACCAAGGAAGGTAATGCTGTTACGGGAGTAGTGGCAAAGGATGGAAGTACCTATCGGGGTAAGGTTTTCATAGAAGCGACCGAATACGGTGACTTGCTCCCCTTGGTAGGAGCTCGATATCGAGCAGGAAACTCCACGAGCGATGCATTGAACCAGAATGCGTGCATTCAGGATATAACGTATTCTGCCGTCATAAAAAAGTACCCTAATGGACTGCCAGAAGGGCTTCAAATGAAGAACAAACCGCCAGGCTATGACGCTATCAAACCATACTTCGAAAAACTCGTCACAAAAAACGGCTCAGATACCTGGGATCCCAAAGAATACCCGATAAATTTTATCTGGCACAATGCATATCGCGGTATGCCAGATAGCTCGAACAGTCAAAACTACATGTCAACTCCAAAAGAAAGCGCAGCGCTTATCTCGAAGACCAGTCTCAATCTGGCAAACGACTATCCAGACCGTGAACCGTATCTGCATGATCGTTCTATCGATATCAGTCCTGATTTATTGTCTGTGCGTTACCTGGAGGATATGTCTTTCAGGAAACAGACGAATTGTGAAGCGAAGCTAAAGACGCTTCAACTCATCTATTACATTCAAAATGATTTAGGTGAGACTTCGTGGTCGGTTGCTAATGATGAAGGCTTCGACACGGCGTATAACCAGGAAAACAGTTGTGCGAACATCCCTCAGGAGTTCAAAGCGATTGAACGGCAGATGACCCCTATTCCCTATGTGCGAGAGAGCCGTAGGGGTATAGGTGTCACTACGCTTACGGCAAAGGAAATCAAGTCCGTACGTACCTCCACTGAGAACTTAGCATCGTATCCTTCTGTAGTAGCTCTGGGCTACTACGCGACCGATCTGCATAACTGCAAAGATAATGGGTCCTTGGAGACTGGGCTCGAGTCCCGTACCGACATATCGGATGGAATACCTCCATTCGCTATACCTTACGAAGCCCTAGTTCCCGAGAAAGTAGACGGATTGTTGTTTGCAGAAAAGAATATTTCGCTTTCCCGTCTCGCAGAGGGAGCCGCTCGCGAGCAGCCGATTGTCATGCGCATCGGGCAGGCCGCAGGTGCAGCAGCAGCTCTGGCCGTAAAGCAGAATGTACAACCGAGACAAGTTAATCCAGTTGATATCCAAAAAGTCTTACTTGCGGACAGTACACCATTATCCCTCTTCTCCTTTACAGATGTACCACGCACCAATCCCCTGTGGGCTGACATCCAGCTTGTTTCAATGCGAGGCATCATGATGGGTAGTGGTGGTGGTAATTTCGACATAAACGGAATACTCACCCGCGACCAAGCTGCTGTAGTATTGGCTAGGAGCTTCAACTTGCCTCAAACTGTACCTGCTTCTCCATCCTTCGCGGATGTATCGGCAAGCAGTTGGGCCTATAGTTCGATTGAAGCTATCTTCCGTGCAGGATTGACGAGCGGCTGCAGTAATGTAAACGGGGTCAGGAATTTCTGCCCAACTGATCCACTCACAAAAGTGCAATTCGCAATCTTTATGGGTAAGGCTATGGGTCTGAATCCAGGCACCGCGCCAAGCACGTCACTATTCGCTGATGTACCAGAATCCAGCTTCGGTTTCCAATTTATTCAGCTTATGGCGCAGAAAGGACTTATGGGACCATGCAGTACCAACGGCACAAAGAACTTCTGTCCAAATGATTCTCTGACTCGCGGTCAAGTCGCCTCTATCCTAGCAAAAGAGCTTCTGTTGCGTTGAGTCGGTCTGCATAAAAGTAGTCGCTACTTGGAAGCTTCGCTTCCAAGTAGCGACTACGCGTGATGCCCTTTCAAATACTCCACAATATCGTCCGACTCATACATTTCGACATTGCGGTCGGTATCGACGAGGTACGGTACTTGGCGCTTGCCACCGCGAGCAATGAGTTCCGCCGCCACTGCATCGTCGGCGATATTCTTTTCATAAAACGTGATGCCGAGCTCCTTGCCTACATCCAACACTTTGTGGCAAAACGGGCATCCGGTCTTTGTATAGAGGGTCAGCATAGATTCATCCTATCATTTAGCATCATGAATGGACGTGGCTTGCTATACTCTGTACATGCGACCTCTTCATATGACGCTGCTTGCCCTCGCTCTCATCGGTATCGGCATACTTCTCTATAAGACAGCGCCGACCTCGAGAGAGCTCTCACAGACAGCGACGTTTGGAGGTGTCGTGCTGAGACTGGACTATGCGACAACTAAGGTTGCGCGCGAATTAGGGCTTGGCGGCAGAGACAGTGTCCCTGATGGGTACGGCATGCTCTTCGCATTCCCAAAAGACGCCTTCTACGGCTTCTGGATGAAGGATACGCTCGTCCCTCTCGACATGTTTTGGCTCGATTCTCAAGGACAGGTAGTGTGGATTGCTGCAGACGTGGCAACCTCGACCTACCCTCATGTCTTTTATCCATCGCACCCCGCCCGCTATGTCCTTGAGACCGCCGCTGGATTTGCTCGCATGCACCATATCGTCCCCGGCATGCCGTTACTGTTGAAAAATTTCCCTATCGTTTCGGAATAACACTGTCCACAATGGCGTTTGCCACAACGAGGAGTAAACTTACATACAAGAACCACCATTATTAATCTGTAGTATCAATTTCCCGTATGGCAAAAGTAGCTAAAGTCATTTCCTCAGCAAAAGTTGCCGCACCGCGCGCGAGCACTGCAGTCGCTGCACCCATCTCAAAAGAGACACGTCGCTATCGCGAGATGATACCGCAGGTCGAGAAGCGCGATGGACGACTCGTCCAATTTGATTTCGAAAAGATTGTGAACGCAGTATGGAAGGCGATGATGGAAGCCGGCGAAGGGAGTCAGGACGATGCGACCTTGGTCGCACATCAGGTTGCCGGCGAGCTCGGACGCTTCGCAAAGAAGTACAAGAGCTTCCTTCCGACGGTTGAGGGCATGCAAGACTCAGTGGAGAAGTATCTTATTTTGAATGACTACGTGAAGACGGCAAAAGCATACATCCTGTACCGCGATAAGCGCGCACAGCTCCGTGCATCGCATGTCGAAGTTCCTGAACACGTGCGAAAACTTGCTGAGGAAAGCAAAAAATATTTTGCAGACAATGCACTCGGCGAATTCGTGTACCTGCGCTCCTATGCGAAGTGGATACCGGAAGAAGGGCGCCGCGAAACCTGGATAGAAACCGTCGATCGCTATGTGAGCTTCATGCGTGAGAACCTCGGCAAGAAACTTACTGAGAAAGAATATGCAGAAGTGCGCATGGGTATCTTGAAACAGGAAGTGATGCCATCAATGCGCCTCATGCAATTCTCGGGAGAGGCAGCGCGCCGCTGCAATACGTGCGCCTATAACTGCACCTTTACCGCGCCAGTGAAGCTTGAGGATTTCGCTGAGATTATGTACCTCTCGATGCAGGGATGCGGCGTCGGCTTTGCCGTGGAAAGCCAGAATGTGGAACAGCTCCCTCAGATTACGAAACAGACCGGACACAAGCTTCCGACCCATGTGATAGCAGACTCGAAGGAAGGGTGGTGCGATGCACTCACTGTCGGCCTCAAGACATGGTATGCCGGGAAAGATGTTGTTTTTGATTACTCTCTCATCCGTCCCGCTGGTGCGCGATTGAAAACTATGGGCGGAAAGGCAAGCGGACCTGAACCACTCACGAGTCTCCTCAACTTCACGCGAGAGCGCGTACTCCTCCGCCAGGGTCGCCGACTGCGCCCCATCGATGCACACGATGTTATCTGCAAGATAGGCGAGTGCGTGGTTGCTGGTGGCGTCCGCCGCACGGCCATGATTTCTCTCTCAGATCTCGATGATGTCGAGATGCGCGACGCGAAGAAAGGCCAGTTCTATATGACCGATCCGCACCGCTCCGTAGCGAACAACTCTGCGGTCTACGAATCACAACCGACCAATACAGAGCTTATGGACGAGTGGGTCGCTCTGATGAAGAGCGGGAGCGGTGAGCGCGGCATTTTCAATCGCGGGTCGCTTGCCAAGACATTCCCGAAGCGCCGTGTTGAGTATTTCAAGAAGGCTGGCTTCATCGGTGAGGACGGAGTCGTGCATGGTCCTATCGGCACCAATCCATGCGCCGAAATCATCCTGCAGTCAAAGCAATTCTGCAACCTCTCAGAAGTCATTGCACGCGCAAACGACACTGAAGCATCGCTTCTGCGGAAAGCGCGTCTCGCGTCTATCATCGGTACCTATCAATCATCGCTCACCAAGTTCGGCTACATCTCACAGGATTGGACCGACCATAACAAGGCAGAGCGCCTCCTCGGCGTATCGGTGACCGGACAGTGGGATAGTCCCGTTATGCGTCAGCCAGAAGTAATGCGCAAGCTGCGCGATATGGCAGTGAAGACAAACGTCACGTACGCAAAGCGTTTCGGCATCGAGCGATCGACATCCGTGACGGCTGTGAAGCCTTCAGGCACGGTCTCGCAGACCTTCAACTGTGCTTCGGGCATCCACCCGCGCCACGCTCCGTACTACATCCGCCGCGTGCGCATCAGTGCGACGGACTCTCTCTTCAAGCTCATGCGCGACCAAGGCGTCCCGTACTATCCGGAAGTGGGGCAGTCTATGGAAGAGGCAAATACCTATGTGCTCGAATTCCCCGTGAAAGCCCCTGACCATTCCAAAGAAGCACGCTTCAAGGATGACCTCACGGCGCTCGACCAACTGGAATACTGGAAGCGCGTGAAGCTCAATTACACCGAGCACAATCCGTCAGCAACCATCTCGGTCAGTGAGGACGAATGGATAGCAGTCGTCGATTGGGTGCAGCGGAATTGGGATATCATCGGCGGACTTTCCTTCCTTCCGCGAAGCAATCATGTGTACCGTCTCGCGCCATACGAGACCATCTCCAAAGAGGAGTATGACGCGCGTATGGCTCGCTTCCCGAAAGTGGACTACTCGCAGCTGACTGCCTATGAGCGCCAGGACGAGTCGGACATGAAGAGGGAACTCGCGTGTGCCGGCGGGACGTGCGAGATAGTCTAGAACCCAGTAACAAATAACGAGCCTATTGACGGCTCGTTATTTGTATGGTATTATTGAAGCACAAAACAGATCTTTTTAAGGAGGTGTCATCATGGGCATCAAAATCGGGATGGCGGCGTACGCTGCCTCTCAAGTGGCAAAGAAGTTGCCGCACGGACTGTTCATTCCCGCAAATCTGAACGACAACAAACCTTTTCCGCTCGCTCAGATTATCTTCGCTCGGGAAAAATCCGATGTTCACATTGCGCTTCGGTATCCGTTCGGAGAGCTCGGATATCTGCGTTTCTCAGACCGGCAGCTAGAAATCTTCTTCATCGAAGAATTTCAATGGGTGCCAACGAGGATGCAGATGAGGGCAATCACCAACACACTAAGTCCTTCCAGGATTGTGTTCGATGGTACTACGGTGGGGAAATCTCATCTTCCCCAGGAAGAAATTGTCTGAAGCGGGCCGCCAACGCGAGTTGGTGGCCTTCCTTTATGTATAGATGAAAGAAAAGCAAATACCCACGCAGGAGCGTGGGTATTTGCATGTATGTAGACCAAGCCGATAAGCCGAATTCTGTCGTGGACGATCATTTATCTGGGCCTGCAATTGCTTGCAAGCTCGAGCGGCACTCCCCGTGAGGGGCACGGCCTTGCATGCGGGTAAGGATTTGGTCGTTGCATCTCCTGGGTCGCCCCAGGACTCGTCTCCGGAAGCTTTCGCCTCTAGAGACGCTTCTTTCCTTTCGTCAGAAGCGTCACTGTGGTCACCTCTATCCTTGCGGACGGCGGGCGTTACCCGCTACCTATTTTCTCCACCGAAGCGAAGAAGCATGTTCGGACTTTCCTCCCCAAAACACAAAGTGTCCTGGAGCAATCGCCTAGCTTGGTCTGACGTCATTATACCACAGTCTGAGTAACCACAAGTAGCGCTAGGCTATGCCAGATTCAGCGGAATAGCGTCGTGCTTCTTGGAGCATTCTCTGCAGAGGGACCGAACGCCACGCACCGGGCTTTTGGCCGCCTAGAATGGGGGAACTCAGTGTACGGGTACCCGTATGGAGACCAAGGCTCGAATACGGATACGCCGTCAAGTGCTCTTCTAGGTACTGAGGATCGACTATGTGGTGCGTACTCCATTTGAGCTCATAAAGGACTGCCGGATGAGCATGGACGTAACTGATAAGGTTCTGAACAGCTCTATCAGCCGGTACATGGCGGGATCGGAAGGGTTTCAGGAATAGGTTGCCTATTCGCTTATGGCGCGAGTTGAAATAAAGGGTGTAGGCCGTCCCCACCTTGCGCATAAATGATGTAATACCTCCTTCTACGACTTCATGAAGTACTAGATGGAAATTATCTGGCATCAGGCAGAAGGCGCTAATGGCGACCAATGGTTTGCCACGGTGAGTGGTGAGAATTTCTTCAAATGTCCGCACACCGAGATCATCGCGTCGGAGGGGTGATTCATCATTTGCTAGATAGAGAAGCTCCAGGAAACGAAAATAATCTTTGGAGTCTGTAAAAGCTTCGCGTCCTTCGATACTATGATTGTAGCAATGGTACCATTCGCCAACACTGAAGGGGGAATCTCTCATCGTCATAGGGAAAGTATAAGGTGTCACCTTACGGAGTCAAGCATTTGAGAAGTATTGTGAGGTGACACCTCGCGGTAATGTGTGGATAATGAATCTATTCTGGGCCATACGAGGGTACACTGGAGTTATTAACACTTAGTAAGTAACTGCACACATTAATTAATTTATCTATGCCTCCGCAACATTCAGTGGCCATGCCACACAAGCGTTCTCTCGATACGGTGAGTACCTGGGCGCTTCTTATTACAATTGTCGTCGCGTTGTTTATAGTTATTCCTTCTGCGTCCATCACAATCGCAACAGTGAAGACGTTCGTGCTTGCGGCTGGTGCGCTTATTACGCTCGCTCTCTACATTCTTGCGCGCCTTGGACGCGGCAATGTAATCTTCCCGCCATCAGTACTTCTTGGAGCACTCTGGCTTCCTGTCGTTGCGTACCTGCTCTCGGCAGCTTTTTCAGGAGTATCGTTCAGCAATGCTCTCTGGGGAATAGCTCTCGA
>DIZH01000001.1 GCA_002429325.1 Patescibacteria group bacterium UBA6033
TTCGGTTCGAGATTGGTAAGTATCGCTGCCAAATCTCCCGCGCGCTCGATAGCGACGCCAGAGGTGCTTTTGAGAGGCGATTCAAGCGTCGTAGCGACGAGATAGGAGAGCGTTGTCTTACCGACTCCCGGCGGACCGTAAAAAAGAATGTGTTCGGGCATGCTTCCGCGCTTTTTAGCGGCGTCGATAGCGATGCGCACGTTCGCTTTTATCTGTTTCTGCCCTACATACTGGTCCCAATGGCTCGGTCGAAGCGCTGCATCGAGCACGACAGGAAGGGACACATGGTCATCAGAGGCTCTTGACATAAAAATACGGCGATGCTACGATTCTATCACACCCTGTGCGGATGAAAACGTCGTTGCTCCCCAAGTCTTAAAAAGTAAGTGCGTCACGTGAGTGCATCATGCGCTTCGCGGTCGCGCTTTGCAATCAGGGCGGGAGCTACTATGACGACGTTTTCTCCGAGTAGGCATGGTTTCTTTGATCCTGTTTATATTCCTCTAGGCAAGGCTTGACGGCTTCGGGCGTTTCCCCAAGGACCTTCTGGTTCGCTACTTCGGTAGTGATACTGGGCGACTCCTCAGGTGTCTCGTCCACCCCGCATTTATGCGGGTTTTGCCTTGAGGAATATGGACGGGATTTTTTATTTGTAGGGTGTATAGTGCCAAAGGACTTTAGAAAGGACCGTATGAAAAAGCAGTTTTTGGCAGGCCTCTGCCAATTCAATGCAAACGGCGTCACCGGGCTCAACGTGACGCTCAAGATTTGGCAGGATGAGAACAAAAGTCTCATTTTCGCGATAATTGAGGAGCGCGACCGCGTCTTTGCGGAATGCTCTCAAGAGATGATGGTGGAGAATCCCTCAATTGACGAGAGTACTCGTGATATCTACGGACACCTGCTCGAAATCGTCAAACTTGTCGAGAAGGGCCACCGCACCAATCCGAGCGACCCAAGGTTCATCCTCGGACAAAGTCATCGATGACTGCAATTCATTCTTCTAACCACCACCCCGAAAGCCAATTGGAGGGTGGTTTTCGTTTTTGTATGTTAGCGAGGAAGATCGACAGTCGCCATAACTTCAGAGAGGGAAGTGAGGCCGGCAAGCGCTTTGATAACACCATCTTGGGCCATGGTGAGATACCCCTGTTTTGAAGTGAAACGCGCTATCTCATTTGCAGGAGGATTATCACGCAAGAACCTAGCTAGCTCATCATCCATGAAAATAGCTTCATATAGACCGACACGCCCTTTGTATCCCGTGTCTTCGTCGCCTGAAGGTACGGGTTCCCAGACCGTCTCAATCTTCTCTGGGATAAGGGACTTGTCGGTCAGCGGTTCAAATACTTTTGCGATAGTCGCCTTCTCCTCGTCGGTGAGAGGACGCTCTTTTCTTTTGTCCGGGTCCAGTTTGCGTAGGAGACGCTGTGCCATAGCGACAGTGATGGCTGAACCGAATGATTTCGGGTCGACGCCGAGGTCTGCAAGGCGAGGGAAGGTACCCGCAGCATCGTTCGTGTGGAGGGTCGAGAATACGAAGTGGCCGGTGAGTGCTGCTTGAATAGCGATGTCGGCAGTTTCGCCATCGCGAATTTCGCCGACCATGATGATGTCCGGATCCTGGCGCACAATCGAGCGCAACCCCTCTGCGAACGTATATTTGGTGCCTTCGACCTGGGTCTGCACGATGCCGTCGAGATGATACTCGATCGGGTCTTCGATAGTGATAATCTTTATTTCCGGCTTATGAATTTCCCGGAGAAATGAATAGAGCGTCGTTGTCTTTCCGCTCCCGGTTGGTCCTGTGGTAAGCAACATGCCGTTTGAGCGCCGTATCTCGGTCTCGAGTCTCGCCAAGAGTTTCGGATGTATACCGAGTTCCTTATAGGACACTTTCGTTGCCTCGGGATCAAGGATACGCATCACGATTGATTCCCCATAGTTCCCTGGAATGAACGACACGCGCATTTCAACATCGCCTACTGCTCGAGTGATACTGAAGCGTCCGTCTTGCGCGCGGTCAGTGATATTCAACTTCACGCCTGAAAGCAGTTTGATGCGTGAGTTGATCTGATGGTAGGTCGCGGGATCAAAATGATAGGTATCAGTGAGTACACCGTCGACGCGCAATCGTAGAAGAGTAGACTCTTCTTGAGGTTCGAAGTGAATGTCAGATGCGCGGAGGGCAAATGCGCCCGCGAGCAGTATCTCGAAAATGCGCGTGATACGATTCGTCGATTTTTCAGCAACCGCAGCATTGAGCTCCTGAATAAGTTCTCTTCGCGTCGCACCTTTTTCAATCAATTTCGAAAGCGTTTCGTCGATGACTGAGACGACACCTGCTTTCGATGCCGATGAAGTAGAGAGTTCGCTGTATCGCGCAAAAGCCTTTTCAAGGCTTTTCTCAGACACGAGGAATTGATTCACAGTGAAGCCACGACTCTGCAGCTCTTCGAGAAGCGCAGCGAGCGCAGGATTATTGGGATTATGTACTGCGAGCGAGAGCACTTTCGATATGCTGGCAAACGCTGCAGCCTCGGCCGTACGCGCCTGCGCCTCTTTGATGATACGGAGCGCATCACTGTCAATTTCAGTGAGTGACAGGTCCATATACGGCATGCCGTACTTCTGGGAAAGAATTTCTGCAACATCCTCCTCTTCGCGTTCTCGCGCATCAGCAAGTCGAGTGTCCGTCTTTTTTGTATCGAAAGGCAAATCCATACAGAGCATCATAGCATCCGCCCACAATGAGGGAGGAGAGGGCTTGACAATATGATATATATGGTAGTATAATATATATAGAAATCCGTCAATCGTGACGGCAGAAATCGGGAGACTCACATGAAGAGAATCCTCTTCGCCCTCGTCCTTTTCGTCACCACCAGTGTGGCAAACGCAACCTGCTTCAATTTCAATGGGCAGAAGTATTGTCCCGAAGAGAAAGAAGTCGCGCCGGTGAAACAGCAACAAACTGTTCAGCGAGTGTGCTGGCTTTTTGGCGGCAAGATGTACTGTCCGCCGACTGATGGGAGTCAGCTCGTGCTTCCGTGCGAATCGGCAAACGCTCTCTATGAGCGCCCGATACCAGTGATTCCCGTCTTGTCCGCAGCGCCCACAACTCAAGTTGTCGGGGTCATCGCACCGACCGATGCACGTGGAAGGCCGATGCCGGCTGCGGAAATATGCAGCCAATACGGCTGTACTGGGGCCAACACTCCGACACCTATCGTGCAGTATCAGTCCTATCAGCCACAGACCGCGGTGTGGGTCCAAGAGCCGCCCAAGGCGTGTGCCAAAATCATCGTATGGGGTCCTCAGCTTGGTACTGGCCCGTGGGGTCTGCCGAGCGGCCCACCTCTTCACCGCCGGAAATGAATCAATCTCGCAACTGCCTTTCGCGCCCGCTCTTCGGAGACGGGCGCGTTTTTTTATAGAGCGCGGTACAATTACCGTAATGGAGAAAGTCATCCACAGCCTGAGCGAGCTCGAGCAAGAGGCATCCTCTTTTATACAGTCTCTCGCGCCAAGCGCGTCCGGCGCAACACTCGCTACTCTCTCGGGCGAACTGGGCGCAGGGAAGACCGCGTTTACAAAGGCTGTGGCGTCCGCACTTGGTGTAGAAGACACCGTCACCAGCCCCACCTTCGTTCTTGAGAAAATCTATCTACTTGGAAGCGAAGCTTCCAAGTTCAGACGGCTGATTCATATCGATGCCTATCGGCTTGAGTCAGGAGAAGACCTTTCTCCTCTCGGATTTGATGAACTTATGAAAGACGATAAGAATCTTGTTTTGCTTGAGTGGCCTGAGAAAGTAAGCGATGCACTGCCGATTCCTGCAGCACACCTCACTTTTATTGCGCACGACGACGGGTCGCGTACCATAACATATGGCTAAAAAATCCTCAGCACAGAAGCGCATAGTGCTCCTCGATACGCACGCAATCATTCATCGCGCGTATCACGCGCTTCCAGAATTCACTGGGCCCACGGGCGCGCCCACGGGCGCTCTCTACGGCCTCGTCGCCATGCTTCTCAAGATTATTACTGACTTGAAGCCAGATTATATCGCTGCGTGCTATGACCTCGCGAAGCCGACCATTCGGCATGAAGCCTATGAGGGATACAAGGGCACACGAACAAAAATAGATGACGCACTCGCGCTACAGCTCAACGAATCTCGCAAAGTATTCAAAGCATTTTCCATTCCTATCTATGAGCGTGAGGGATTTGAAGCCGATGATCTCTTGGGTACGATCGCGCACGAACTGGAGAGCGAGAAAGGGATCGATGTCATCATCGCCTCGGGCGACATGGACACATTGCAGCTTGTCGACGATGAACGCGTACGTGTGTATACACTTAAGAAAGGCATTCAGGACACTATTCTCTACGATGAAAAAGCGGTCGTGGCACGATTTGGATTCCCGCCGGCACTCATACCGGATTTCAAAGGACTCCGCGGCGACCCTTCGGACAATATTAAAGGCGTGCCCGGCATCGGCGAGAAAACGGCGACCGAACTTATCACAGGCTTCGGATCCATTGAGAAAATCTATGCGGCTCTGAAAAAAGGCGACGAAGCTTTTGTGAAGAAAGGCATTAAGGCGCGCATGATAGGACTTCTCAAGGAACATGAAGAGGACGCGCGGTTCTCAAAATCACTCGCGACTATCCGCCTTGATGCACCAATCGCTTTTGTACTCCCCGAACATCCGTGGCGAGAGAATCTGGATACGCTGAGCCTGCTCGCTATGTGTGATGAGTTCGGTTTCCGAACTCTGAAGGAACGCATCAAGACGTTGTTTAGTGTGCAGCCCTCTCTTGGGGAACTCGAACCAGATCTTGAGGAAGAAGAGATTGACGATACTCGGTTTCGAGAGGCGCAGGTGATGCTCTGGCTTATATCATCTGAGTTTACGAATCCTTCGCTTGACGATATTCTCGCGTTTGCGAAGGAGCGCACTTTTGATGCCGCCTACGCTGAGCTCGAAAAGCAACTTGAGGGACTGGGGAAAGTAAAAGAGGTCTATGCGCACATCGAAAAACCACTCGTGCCTATCGTGCGCGAGATGGGGGAATATGGCGTGCTCATTGATACGAAGGTGCTGTCAGTGCTTGCAAAGAAATACGGTGACGAATTGAAACTGATTGAGAAAAAGATTTACGCGTCGGCCGGCCGCGAGTTCAATATTAATTCCCCGAAACAGCTCGGCGAGGTTCTTTTTGACGAACTAAAGATCGTTCCTGATCGACAGAAGAAGACGGCAGGAGGGCAGCGCTCGACACGCGAAAGCGAGCTTGAGAAAATACGAGAAGCACACGCCATCGTGAACGAGATATTGGAGTATCGCGAACTGAAAAAACTTCTCTCGACTTATATCGAGAATCTGCCGCCACTCCTCGACACGGAGCACCGGCTCCATGCAGAGTTTCTGCAGACAGGAGCCGTCACTGGCCGTATGGCATCGCAGAATCCGAGCCTTCAGAATATCCCGATGCGGAGCGAGCGTGGTCGCGCGATACGGAACGCTTTTATTGCTTCGAAGGGCTTCACTCTCGTGGGGCTCGATTATTCACAAATAGAATTGCGGCTCGCGGCGATACTTTCGGGCGATGAGAAGCTCTGTGCAATATTCAGAAGCGGTCGTGATGTGCACCAAGAAGTGGCAGCACAAGTGTTCCATGTTGCTCCCGAAGGAGTTGACGCCGAGATGCGTAGGCGCGCGAAAATCATCAACTTCGGCATTCTCTACGGCATGGGTGTGAATGCACTCCGTGCCCAGCTTGGCTCGACGACAGCGGAAGCCCATCAATTTCTTGAAGACTATTTCAGCACATTCAAGACCCTTTCCGAGTATCTCGAGAGTACACGCGGATTCGCGCGCAAACATGGCTACACAGAAACGCTCTTCGGTCGCCGCCGCCAATTCCCGGAAATGAAATCAACGCTGCCCTATGTTCGCGCGCAGGCTGAGCGCATGGCTATCAACGCGCCTATTCAGGGGACGCAAGCGGACATCATCAAACTCGCTATGGTTCAGGTCGACGACATGCTCGAAAAGAATCCGCCAGCTGGCGGAGCACGCGAGGATGCTCACCTTCTCCTACAAGTACACGATGAATTGGTTTACGAGATTCGCGAGGAGCGCGTGAGTGTCCTGAGTGCAAAGATAAAAAAGATTATGGAATCCGTGCTTGAAGATAAGGACACGCGAAGCGTGCCTATCATTGCGACGATGAAATCCGGCCCCGACTGGGGTACTATGCAGGCGTTATGATCTATCTTTTCCACGGAACTGATGTCGACAGGGTACGCGCTAAAGCATTTGAATGGGTAAAGAAAGCGAGAGAGAAAGAACCGAACCTTGCATATGCGCGACTTGCTCGTGAGGACGTGACCGACGCTACCCTTGAAGAGGCAGCGCTTTCAGGCGGACTTTTCATAAAACGCCTCCTCGTACTTATCGATGATCCGTTTCCAGTGGCACGCACGAAGACCGAGGAGGAAGCGGAAAGTGAGGAAGAAGATAGCACCGCCAGTATTGTGGAGGAGCATCTCGATGCGCTCGCAGCGTCGGACAATGCAATTATTATCCTTGCACCGAAACTGACTGCAGCAAAAGCAAAAAAAATTGCCGCAAAAGCGAAAATGGAATACAAGTTCGATGCCCCCACCGCGCGTGCTGACGTGCGCGGCTTCAATAGCGGACTTGTGAATGCGCTTGCAGCGCGCTCACGCGAAAAACTCTGGCTTGAAATTAATCGCGCGCTTCTTACTGGCGATGCTCCAGAAATGCTACACGGTCTTTTGCATTGGAAAGCGCGCGATCTGATGGAGAAGGGAAGTCGTGCGTGGAAACCAGAAGAGTCGCGCTCGCTATCGCTCGCACTCATTGAACTCCTACAAGAGTCGCGTCGCGGAGGGCTTGAACTTGGGTTGGCGATGGAGCGGTGGGCGTTGTCGATTTAAGAATTAGTTCACAAGACGCAGATTGCCATTGATGATACGAGGACTGAAGCCAATAATCTCGTCTCGCAGTATTCCATCAGGAATGTCGTTATACAAGAATATTTTTTTATCCAATCGGAACGCATCATACATTTCAAGAAACGTCGCACCGCCAATATAATTTGGAATTGAATTTTTCTCGAAGTTTAATACAAGGACAGCATCATTCTCTTCTATGACATCGGTGCTATGTCTCAGCATTTCCGCCTTCCATTTCGCATGCTCGTTTGCGCCCAATTCTTTGTACCTGTCTTCAGAAAACGGTTCGTCATAGGAATTAGGTAGCGTTATCACATGGCCGGCTGATTCAAGTTCCTCCTGTATTTCCGGAACGCGGGGATAAAACTGCTTACTGCAAATAAGAAATATTTTCATGCTTTTAGATTAAACTCTTCAAAGTCGCGTCGGGTACCCTCAGTCTTTGGGACAACAGGAATATTCATCTCTTTCGCCAAGAGAATCTCTTTTTTCATACCATTCGAGATTTTGTCACCAAAAAGCCAAAGCTCATCCACATAGTGCCGTCGGAAACATTCATGATTCGCTTCCATACCAAGCTCGCGATCTTCAATAATCTCATCGTTCAAATACTGAAGCGAAGTCAGATATGGGGCTACGGGCACCAGATCTTTGTTATGGATTTCTTCACATATCTTGAGTACTTTCTCAATGTTGTTGCGTATATCGCCGCCGATAGGATGTCCGATAAAAACTGTTTTCATATGGAAAGGAGTATAACGTATTTTATTTATAGTTCCGCCTCGCACCCTCCGGGTGGTCACGGATAATTTAGTTGTCGACGATGCATCCCGCACAAGTGGTCACGAGTCGCTAACCGGATTGCTCCACGCATTCGCAATCCGCTAAGCGCTCTCGACCCCACCTCACTATCCTCGGATTACCTCGGATATAGTTCCGGTTCGCACCAAAAAGAAAAACAGCATGCAGATGCTGTTTTTCTTTTTGGTGCGCCCGCCGCGGATCGAACGCGGGACCTCATCCTTAAAAGGGATTTGCTCTACCAGCTGAGCTACGGGCGCATTTCTACAACTTACTCTTTTTCACTACTTTTTTCTAGTAGCTGAAGGCGTCCACCGTCTTCCCATTGATATCGAGCAGCTTGACGATTTCATGCTGCGTCCGCCACATGGAGTTCGTGCGGCCGAGATAGACGCGCCACGTGTCACCCATAAAGTCAGTATCATTTTTGTGTGCATCCACACAACCGTTGTAATTGAGGTATTTCACCAAGAAACTTTGGCAGGAACCGGACACCGTTACTGGCGGCGACAGTACGACCTGGCATCGCGATATTTTGTTTACGTAATCGATACAGGATGCATCGCGAATATAATCAGCACCATAAAACGTTGCAAGCTCATTGGAGCCAGTCGGGCAATTCTGCGGGAGCGACGGCGAGAACGTTTGGAACGTGCTGAAATAGCCGATGCATTTATTTTCTCGGAACGAAGCGCCGATGGGGGAGCGTCCAGAAATCATGAGAGCCTGCTCTCCGGGAGTAAGGATAATATCCTGTGCCGCATTGACGGTGCCGCTTGTTGGCACCTCAGTTCCTTTAGGAATGCTGATTGATGCGCCGCTCGCGTCGCTCACAAGTGTCCATTCAGAGAGGTCGACTGGTATACCGGCATCCTGGGCAACGCGTATCTGAATGTATTCATTATTAGGGTCCGTGGAGCCAGCGCCTGAGACATAATGATTCATGAATACTTTGCCTCGATACGGCGATGGCGTCCCGAATGCGGTCCCTCCCGTGAAGACAGGAAGAGAGTTTGAATTCCCGGACAGGTCACTGCTCCCTGACGAACCAGGGAGTGATACATCATTTCCGCTGACATTGAATGGTGCTCGAGGAAGTGAGAGATAGGTACCGCCCCCAAGTGCGCCCGGCAGGGCGAGGGTTGGACCAGTAAAGGCAATAGGGTGCAATGGGCCACCCGTGGCAATCCAAATAAGGAATATAAAGATGAACACTCCTATGAAAAACCACGCATCATGTTCCATCCCGTTAGAAATAGGACGCGGACGTGTGTCGGACGCCGTACCCTATCTGGCTAAAGCTTATAATCTCGATTGTTGTCATGTTTTGAATATGGCGTCCGCGATTTCTAACGGGATCCATACGGGAATAGTAGCAAAATTATGATAGAAGTCGTACTACACGAGCACTTCTCATTTCCTAACTCGCTCCGCTCCTAAGGAAATGAAGTCGCTCGAGCTCTTCACGGACAACTTGAGCATCATCCCAAGGAATCTTTGTGCCATGGGGGCCCATGATGAACGGGTCGGTGCCCTTACCTGAGATGAGCACTACATCGCCTGCGCGCGCGGCGCGAAGCGCCGCGCTGATAGCCTCGCGCCGGCCCATGATAATCTCGGGTTTGCGTTTCATTCCCGCGGCCATTGCCTTCACGATTGCTTGTGGATCTTCATCATAGGGATCTTCGTTGGTGAGGATGACGGTATCGCACGACTCATCCGCAATGCGACCCATCTCAGGACGCTTCCATGCATCGCGTCCGCCGCCGGTGTTCCCGAGCACGCAGATCTTAGAGTGGTTTGCGAAAGCTCCGTAGAGCGCCATAAGCGAGTCGGGCGTGTGCGCATAGTCGACAATGGCGATGAAGTCCTGCCCCTTCTCGATACGCTCCACGCGCCCGCGCACCGGCGGAAGTATTTCGAGTGCAGTCGCTGCTGTCGTAGTAGGTACGCCGAACTCCTTGCAGAGTTTAATTGCAGCAAGAGCGTTCATCGCATTAAATGCGCCGGGGAGGGGAAGTGAGAAGTGCGTGCCTACATAATCGAAACTGATGCTTTTGTCATTCCCCGAAAGATGATTGAGCTCGCGCCCGCTGAATCCGATTGCTTTTGAAACGTTAGCAGAAAGAAAGGCTCGGCTTCCAGGTATATCTTCATTTGAAACAAGGATGCGTCGTGGCTTTCGAGAGGAGGCCAGCGTATCGACAATAATGCGTTTCGCCGCGACATAGTTCTCAAAGGAGCCATGACTCTCGATATGTTCGCGCTGGATATTCGTGACGATAAGCCCATCAAGTCCGAGGAACCAATGGCGATATTGGAGAACGCTCTCGGATGTCACCTCAATAATCAGGTGAGTACAACCCGCCTTGAGTGCTTTACGCATGAACGCCTGAGAGAAACCGCGGCCTTGGAGCGTCATTTTATAGCGATTCGGCTCAGACTCGTTCTCTATCGCGAAGCGTATTGTGGATAGGAGCGCTGTTTTGTAGCCCGCCGCCCGGAAAATCGTGAAGAGCATTTCAGCCGTCGTTGATTTTCCCTTCGTCCCGGTCACGCCGATGACCGTAAGCTTTCGAGCAGGGAAGCCATATGCAAGCGCCATAAGAAAAGCGAGCTTGATGTGATAGATAGGTCTCAAGAGTCGCACGACCGGCTCAGGTACAATCTTTTTTAGGACACGAACAACTGCATTGATGAACTCGTACATGCTAGGTACCTGCGGCAAGCGCTGCTTTCAGTCGGGCATCCTTTCCGACAGAAGAATCGGGAATGGTCTGAAGCGCCTTTCGCGCTTCGCGCTCAGTGTAGCCAAGTGCGACGAGCGTATCGAAGACTTCGCCATCAGCATCGTCATGCGAACGCGGACCGACCTTGTCCGCTAGTTCGATAAGCATTTTCTCGGCACTTTTCTTTCCCAGCCCAACGACTTTTGTAAGATATGCGAGGTCTCGTTTCCCAATAGCTCCTTCAAGCGCTTCGCGCGGAGCTCTGCGAAGCACGCTGATGGCTGTTTTTGGTCCGACGCCTGAAACAGAAAGAATGAGTTCAAAGAAATCGCGGTCGGCAACGTCGGTAAAACCATACAGTTCAAGACCATCTTGTTTAAGCACCAAGTGTGTTGCCAGCGTTGCCTCATCTCCTATGACGAGCGTCTCAGAAGCATTCATTCGCACTTCAATACCGAAGCCGGCGACCTCAATAATGGCTCCGAAGGGGGTGACTCCCAGTACTGTGCCACGAATCTGCCGAATCATGCGTTTATCCTACCACTATTGCACTTATGCGCCGTATACATTAATGTGAGCACACATATGGCTATTACCAGTTCCGCCAAGAAAGCAATCCGCTCTTCTGAGAAGAAGCACGTATTTAACTTGCGCCGCAAGGACGCGATGCGCGATATTTCCAAGTCACTCACCAAGTCACTCACAGCTAAGGACGTGGCTGCAGCCCTGAAACTGCTCCCAGCGGCATACGCGGCCATCGACAAAGCAAAGAAGAGGGGAGTAATTAAGGCGAATACCGCTGCTCGCAAGAAGTCCCGCCTAGCGCTCTCCATCGCGAAAGCAAAAGCGAAATAAGAAAAGAGCCGCGCCCCTAGGGGGCGCGGCTCTTTTCTTATTGTGCTTTCAGCGGGAATCGAACCTGCATCTCTTCCTTCGGAGGGAAGTGTCCTATCCATTGAACGATGAAAGCGATGACACGATAGTATCATTGTATCTGCATAGAGAGGAGTTTTTGCAAAGAAACTGCATGCTACGATATACGCAATCGTTCTATGCGTAGAATCATCCTCGGACGTGCCGTACTACTTATGTCGCTCGCGGCTCTGGTATTCAACACTCCCTATATCACGCATGCGGTTGACCTCTCGTCTCCGAGTTATCAGGTGCTTGCCCCCGTTATCTCAACGGGCGGTGGGTATGCGACTTCGACCAGTTTCTCATTGCTCGGAGTTATTTCTGAATTCTCCCATGACCTCTCGAGCTCAGCATCTTTCAATCTTATCCCTGGGTTTGCCGCATTCCCGTTCGTTTCAACGCCCGTGGTGAGCGTGACCGCAGGTAATGCGTCAGCAAGCCTCTCGTGGACAGCAGCAATTGGCGTGCTTGGCGTCTCTGTTTCCAGTTACGACATTGGAGAGTCGAGTACTCCAGGAGGGCCTTATTCCTTTTCATCCGCTGCTAGTGGACTGTCCGGCTCAGTGTCGAGTTTAACCAATGGTACAGCCTATTACTTTGTTGTTCGCGCGCTTGATTCTTACAGTATTGTCGTCGCGACGTCTTCAGAAGTTTCTGCAACGCCAGTCGCTCCTTCTCCACCACCACCCCCTCCTCCCGCAGGCGGCGGCAATAGTGGCAGTAGCGGAGGCTCAGTTTCACCGCCAGTAACGTCATCCGGTACGGCCACGGTGAATTTTAGCGGACGAGCATATCCCCGTAGCACCATTACGCTCTTGAAAGATGCTCAAGTAATGACTTCAACCGTTGCCGATGCAAATGCAGCGTTCCAAATCTCTTTATCTAATATGTCTGGTGGCAACTACATTTTCTCCGTATACAGTGAAGATTCAGCAGGGAATCGCTCTAGTCTTCTTTCTTTCCCAGTAAGCCTTACTGCGGGGGCAACGACTAATATTGGAGGCATTTTCATCAGTCCGACAATCAATGTGGATAAAAGTCAGGTGAAACAAGGAGATACTCTCACCATCTTCGGACAAAGTTCTCCCCAAAGCTCAATCACTATTACCGTTAACTCAAATACCGAGCTTTTCTTACAAGCCAAGTCCGATGCGATTGGCGCATACCTTTATAATCTCGATACCAGTCCGCTCGAGATGGGGTCACATACGACCAAATCAAAGGCAGCAGTGGCCGGCGAAATAAGCGATTTCGGCCAGACGGTCGCTTTCACCGTCGGGACGCAGAATATTATTAAGAAAGCAACACCTGCTTGTGGCATTGGCGATATCAACTGCGACGGCCACGTGAACCTTATCGACTTCTCTATCATGGCGTATTGGTATCAACGGACACTCACTACTGCGGGCACTAAAGCTGATCTCAATCATGACAATAAAGTGAACCTTATCGACTTCTCCATACTCGCGTCCCATTGGACCGGCTAAGTATATGTACATACCAAAACAACTCTCTTTATTTGCTTCTCTCCTTTTACTGCTCGTTCCTACTGCTGTATCTGCCGCGACAATATCACTTCGCGCCACGCCAGTGAAGATTGGGGTAGGGGATACTGTGCTCATCACAATGGTGCTTGATAGCGCGATACCGACAAATGCTTTTTCCGGCACCGTACAGTACCCATCAACGCTCCTAGAGCCGCTTACGGCAAGCGATGGAAACTCTATTGTGAGTGCATGGATCACTCATCCGACCGTGACTGACGCGCAAGGACAAGTCCCATTTGCAGGTATCACTCCTGGAGGTTTCTCTGGCACTCGCGGCATACTCTTCTCAGTTCTGTTCCGAGCGACCGCATCTGGCACAGCGACTATTTCTGTTGGGAATAGCGAGGTGTTGCGCAATGATGGAAAAGGAAGCAATGAACCAGTAACTATCCAGCAGCTAAGTCTTTCGATAGAACCACGTTCTTCTGGAGGATACACAGAACCGGCTGATACCACACCGCCAGAGCCGTTTGCTGCCTACCTCGGAACCGACCCTCAGTTGCTTCAAGGGAAAGCCTATCTCGTTTTTTCGGCTGCTGATAAGGGTTCAGGCATAGATTACTATGCAGTTGCCGAGAGCCGGTTACCATCGTTTCTATTCTCGCTACTCCCTCTTTCATGGAATGAAACAACAAGTCCGTATATGCTCGTAGATCAGAATCTCACCAGTACGGTATATATCAAAGCAGTTGATCGAGCCGGCAATGAACGACTAAGCGTTTATCCACCTCGCTATCTCTTTACAGCGTATGAAATGATTGTTCTTATAGCTATACTTATAGGAGTCGTCTTTCTTTATAATCGGCGAGGGAGGGGGAGGCGATTCAAACAGAACCCATGATATCGCGCTTTCGAGCATGCATAGTACTGCTGACAGCCCTCCTTTTTTTGCTGCCTTCCACAACGCATGCGGCTACGCTCGGATTCTCGTCGAGAAACGTCTCCGTCGACGCTGGCTCGAGCTTCACGGAAACAGTGCTGGTCTCGAGCGCAGATCAGGCGCTGAATGCCATTTCAGGAACCGTAACTTTCCCGACCGATCTTTTGCAAGTAGTTTCCGTTTCGAAATCCAATTCGAT
Source organism: Patescibacteria group bacterium UBA6033 (assembly GCA_002429325.1). Classification (GTDB taxonomy): domain Bacteria; phylum Patescibacteriota; class Minisyncoccia; order Phycocordibacterales; family Phycocordibacteraceae; genus C7867-001. The sequence goes on from DIZH01000001.1 coordinate 14,063, forward strand.
TTTGTCGCTGTGGATCGCTGATCCTACTTTTTCAAATACTGATGGCACCATTTCTTTCAGCGGTATCGTACCCAATCCAGGATATATAGGAAATAGTGGCAGAGTGTTTTTGGTACAGTTTCGTGGAAAGCGGGCGGGAACCGCAACTGTCGTATTCTCCCCCTCATCGCAAGTCCTTGCGAATGATGGCAATGGCACGGATATCTTGACAGGGACACAATCGGCGTTGGTCACGGTTGCGCAGCCGCAACCAGCACCGACATCGACAGTTCAATCTCCACCACCTTCAACAGGATCACTCAGTACAGATCTTCTTGCACACATAACTTCATCAACACACCCAGATGAAACACAGTGGTACAAACTTACTCACGCAATATTTGATTGGACGAATGCTCAGAGCATTTCAGCCATTCGCCTTGGGTACGATAAAAATGCGGATGGGAAACCGGGTGTTGTCTACAGCGATCCGATATCACACAAAGAATTAGATCTCGCTGATGGCATTTGGTATTTCCATGTGCAAGAAAAGGACTCAACTGGGTGGGGTCCCGTGAGCACCTACAAAGTCCAGATTGATACTGTCCCACCTCTTCCGTTCACGCTCACTTTCCTCAATGGGACGAGCACTCAATCTGGCAGTCCGACAGTGGCACAATTCACTGCAATCGATGAACTCTCTGGCATAGATCATTACCAACTTGCCATTGATGGAAAAGAATCAACCGCAAGTGCTGACGAAGGAAGTAAACCATATGCGTTCACCGCAACAGATTCTGGTACGCATGTACTAGTCGTGCAAGCCTTTGATAAGGCAGGGAACATCACGAGTGTGCAAGGAACTTTTGTGGTCATCGGAAATGCAGTTCCGGCACCATCCCCATTGTTTACCTTTGGATGGTTAGCAGTCAATTATGTTTCTCTACTTCTCATACTTATCGCAATACTCGGGACGCTTATTTTCGGGGCATGGTACATTCGAGTTCATTTCTCTGCATATCGTCGCAACCTCAATCGCCGGCTTGGCCTCACCCATGCTCACGTCCATAAAGAGTTCGATAATCTCAAAGATGCACTCACTGAGGAGATATTTAAGCTTGAGCAAGTGAAGTCGGCGCGTGCTCTCACTCGAGAAGAATCGCGTCTCATCGAACGCTTTAAAGATCTCCTTGATCAGTCTGAACGGGATATCGAAAAGGAGATAGAAGACCTACCGAGATAATCTCGGCAAGACGAGATATCCTTTATATACGCGCCCGCCAGCCGAGATTTTATTCTATATAGGTCGACTCATATTTTCTAACAGCAGACCCTCTTTCGTCGGCAAAGTAAAACTTTAAAAATCAAAGTGATGCGAGAAGAGTTATTTCTGCAAAATTGATCTATAAAACACACGACCTTATCCACATAAAAGTCTTTTGTTTACAGGTTATTTTTAGAATTGAGGCTATGATTATTTGAAAAGATGAACAAGCTCATTTCGTTCACCCCTTTGTTATTTTTAGTTCTCCTCGTAGCAGTTTTTTCTTTGCCGTTTGCTGCAGTACACGCAGCACAAACTCCACCACAAATTTTTACATATCAAGGTCGACTCGCTGATGGAGGAGGGAATCTTCTTGGAGGTGCTGGTACCACATACTATTTCAAATTTTCTGTCTGGAACAATCCAAGTGTGGGAAGCGGAAGCCGTGTATGGCCAGCAAATGCTCCCACCTCAGTTACAGCCACTGTCAAGCAAGGGGTCTTTACAGTGAACGTCGGTGATACTGCGAACGGATATCCGGATGTGCTCAGTCTTGATTTTTCAGCAAATCCAAATCTATATTTGCAAATCGAAGTTTCTTCCAACAACAGCACCTGGGAGACGCTCTCGCCGCGTCAGCAACTGACTGCAGCAGCATTTGCTCAAGTCGCAGGAGCAGTTGTCGGTGCGACGACACCGTCGGTCTTTGGCACCACAACTCCGGTGACGAATTCTTTCGTCACGATTGCAGCGACGAGTACGAACTCAATTCCGCTCAGTATCATCGCTGCTCTTAATCAAGTCGCGAATCTTTTCCAAATACAAAATAGTGCTGGCACGAATGTATTCTCTGTCGACAAAGGTGGAGGTGTTATTGCATCGGCAGCAACAACAACAAATTTATTTTCAACCACAGCATCATCAACGAATCTCTTCACTTCAAATCTCTCCATCGGCTCGCTCTCCGGCGTACTGAAAGCAACCGCAGGCGCAGTGACCACGGCTCTCGTAAATCTTGCCTCTGACGTTACTGGCGTTCTCTCGATAGGAAATGGCGGTACGGGTACCGCAAGCGCTCCGGCGTACGGTCAGCTTCTCGTTGGAAATGCGAGCGGCACGTATACCCTTACAGCAACTTCATCACTCGGGATTAGTGGTGGCTCCGGTACAGTGACTTCCGTTAATGTTTCCGGGGGTTCTACTGGCCTCACTGCTTCGGGTGGTCCGGTGACCGGTTCTGGGACGATTACGCTTGGCGGAGTTCTTGGTACTTCAAACGGAGGCACGGGCATGACCTCCTACACCAACGGCGATCTCCTGTATGTAAACGGGGGTGTTTTGAGCAAGCTCCCAATAGGTTTCCCCGGCCAGGTATTGAAAATAACGGCCGGAAGCTTGCCCGCATGGGGGACAGACCTGAACACTGGCGGCGGTGGCGGGACCAGCAGTATGTTTGCAACTACGTCGGACAATCTGGCAATCGTTGAAGTCGATCCGACGCAAGTTTTTGTCGTCGGTGCCGCCGGCACATCTACGCCGGGAAATATTTTCGAAGTAGCCGGCAACACGAAATTGGGTGGTAATCTACTCGTGACGGGAGGTGCCACAACAACCTCTTTCTTCTCAACCACAGCATCTTCGACAAATCTCTTCACTTCAAATCTCTCCATCGGCTCGCTCTCCGGCGTACTGAAAGCAACCGCAGGATCGGTGACCACCGCACTCGTGAATCTCTCAACGGACGTGGCAGGGACACTCCCTGTTGTGAACGGAGGAATTGGCGTCGCTTCCATCGCTGCTAATTCAATACTGCTCGGTAATGGCACGGGCGCTATCGCGACAACTTCGATTGGCACGAACGGACAGATGCTCGCATTAGTGAGTGGCATACCAACATGGACAGCGACGACAACGTTCGGTACTGGACTTAGTTATGCAAATGGCAACGTCTCACTCAACACTTCCGGCGACTGGGCTGGCACACTCGGCGGCTTCTCCTCCTCGTACTATCTCGCAAATGCTTTCTCGACTACCTCAGCCAACTATTGGGGCGGCACAAAAGGATACCTGACATCGCTTGCTGGCGCAGCTTCCTCAACACTTCTTTCAGACAGCAATACTTTTAGTGGTACCAACACGTTCTCCAGCAATATCACCGGCTCCATCACCGGCAATGCCGGCACCGTCACCAATGGTGTCTATACCACCACCTTCCCTGGTCTCTTCGACAACCGTCTCTCTGCCTCCACCTCTATCAGCGGCATCACGACTCTTCCAAATTTAAGTTTGCCCGCTAGTCAGCTCACAAATTTCGGGGTGCCGTTCTATACGTTCTTCAATGCCACAACGACCGATGCTCTTGCGCAAGGTTCTACGAACAAGTACTACAACGACTCGCTTGTGAATACGTATATCAATGCTTCAACAACCATTCCTAAAACCTACACATCAAATTCATTTGGCGGCACCCAAACCTTCACCAATGCACCCACTCTCGCATCCTTCACTGGACTCGTCGGTGCAAATGCAGGGGTGACGTATGCAGTTTCGACAACATCACTGAACGCCAGCATCACTGGCCAATCCGGTTCAGTTGCAAATGCCGTCACCTTCAACAATGGTGGCTCCGGTGCTGCATCCGGAAGTACCTACAACGGTAGTGGGGCAGTGACCATCTCATACAACAGTATCGGCGCTCAAGTCGCTGGCACATACCTCACCAGTGTCACTGGTACTTGGCCCATCATCTCCTCTGGTGGCACCACACCGAACCTCACTTGGGGCGGCATTGCTACCTCCTCACCAATCGCTTCCGCTTCCGGTCTCCTCTACGCAACCGGTGTGAACACTTTTGCTTCAGTCTCCACCTCCTCTCCAGTGAATATGAACATCTCGGGCAACGCTGCGACCGTCACCAC
>DIZH01000022.1 GCA_002429325.1 Patescibacteria group bacterium UBA6033
ACGACGAGCATAGCGCGGTGCTCCTTCGGCTTTACCAGAGCAAGCTTCGCTTTGGTCCAGAGCGCGAGTGTGCCCTGCGAACCGCAGATGAGTTTTGCGAGATTGAAAAGACCTGTTTGAGGATCGCGGATGCTCCAGAGAGCATAGCCGGCAGAGTTCTTCGATACTTTCGGTCGCTTCTCTTCGATGAGCGCCGCGTTCTCAGTGATGAGCACATCCACCGTGCGATATATCTTGCCCTCAAGCGTCTCAAGACCTTTCTTTTCCTCAAGCTCTGTTGGCGTCAGTGCTTTGAAAGTTGTTTGGGAACCATCGGAAAGAACCACATCGAGTTCCTCGACATATTTCTCAGTCTTGCCGTATTCGAGCGTGCGTTCGCCGCCTGAGTTATTGGAAACGATGCCGCCCATTGCAGCTATTTCTCGAGAAGCAGGATAAGAGGGAAGTATGAGGCCTTTCTGCGCGAGCGTTTCTTTCTCGAAATCGCGATAGTAGACGCCTGGTTCCGTGATAGCGTAGTCGTCGCCGACTTCGCCCATGTGGTTCATATGTTTGGTGAAGGAAATAACGACGCCAGTGGTGAGCGGTCCGCCGGACATATCGGTGCCGGCTGAGCGAGCGGCGAGCGATATCTCCGCGCCCGCTTCGCGGGCGCGGCCCACCTCTTTCACTATTGCACTCACGTCCGCAGCGTCCTCGGGGTACGCGATGAGTTCGGGCATTCTTGTAAAGAGGGAGGTATCCCGCGACGCTGCGCGTCGCGCTTCCTCCTCATTCGTCACTCCTCCTTTAATCGCACCAGCTAACGCTTTCTGCAGTTCGGTTTCATTCATGTGCCCAGTATACCGTGTCCCCCTCAATTACTTTTCCCCACGTTTGTCACTTGGCGGTCGGACCGCCAAGTAACTTTAAAAAGTGGATAACTCTCTAGCATAAGTTTACTCACTATTATAGTGGGATGTAATGCGTACTCATACGTTGTCTATAGGTTTTCTCCTATCGGCTGCTTCATTATGGGGGATGCCTGCCTATGCTGATGTACTAGATTCTCAACTAGATGATAGTGTTCAAGCTACGAGACCCACTGAGGACTATCGGTATATCTACAGTGACGGTTTCTATGTAGCTGTCGGATATGTGCCTCCTTCCGATTTCAGCTTCGCAGGCTTACGTTTCCGCGTAAACGCCAGTGGCGGAGGAAATTATCTATGTCCTGCTGGGGATATCTATGAGTACTACGGCACATCCACTCCTGATGTGTGGAATAGCGGTCACCCTGCTGGCAGTATTATTCATGACAAAACTACTCCTCCTGATGCAGAGGGGAATTGCGATTACACGACTATCGATCGGTACGGACGGGCACTACCCATAGCGCTCTCCGCGCAACATTACTATGTCTTCCTTATGGCCGTGGGAGGAGATATTACCAACTGGGTTTCCATGAGCGGGAAGTCCCTGGTTGCTAGCACGACTCAAGATTCCTTCGGATTCCGCCCGGCAACACATAATGAATATTGGTGGGGGATGAACGGTCTCGAATCTCCTTACTTCCAATTTTTCGACACCGTGCCTCCCGCACCGGATCTCTGTGCCACTCCCGGTGCCTGTGCCTCGAATGTGCTCTTTCTTCCTGGAATAGAAGGCAGTCGTCTATACGAGGGTATTGGCTGCAGCAAAGCCGCTGAAGAGAAACTCTGGGACCCTATCGATTCCTATATAGGTATCTTGCTACGAAAGGGCGATAAGAAGGTACAGGATCTCTCGCTTGATTCGATGGGAAACAGCCTGTGTTCGGATATTTATACGAAAGAGGGAGACATTATCGACTCAGTCGGCGGAAGCAGCATCTATGCTTCGCTCGTCAGCGAGATGGATGGATTGAAGTCAGATGGCACGATTAAGGATTGGAAGCCTGTTGCCTATGACTGGCGCCTCTCGCTCACAGATCTCTTGAGTAAGGGCTCTGTGCATGACGGTAAAATTTATTACGGAGAGGCGACAAGTACTCCTTATATCGAACAAACTCTTCGAGCACTCGCGACGAGCTCGAAAACCGGAAAGGTAACTATTATTGCGCATAGTAATGGAGGATTAGTCGCCAAAGCGCTTCTGAACAAACTTGGCGGTCCGACCGCCAAGTCGCTGGTCGATAAGATTGTCATGGTCGGTGTGCCTCAGAGCGGTGCACCTGAGGATATTGGTGCCACATTGTTCGGGTATGAAGCTGGTATCTATCAGTTCGGCATTCCAATAGTTTCAGACGCGGCCGTGCGAGCTTTTGCGTTGAACTCACCAATGGCTTACCACCTATTGCCATCAGAGGACTACCTCGAAAGTACTATGGGGGATTCGGAGCATCCGGTTATCCGTTTCAGTGGCGATGCATATGCAAAAGAACAATCAGCGTACGGCAGTACTATTGCAAATCGTGTTGCGCTCGATGACTACCTTCTCGCCAAAGAGGGCGGCCGTACTACTCCGCGGGCCAATGCACTACGAGATGCGGCGATATTAAACCCAGAGCTTATCGCATATGCGAATGACCAACACGCTTCGCTTGATGCCTGGACACCGCCAGAAGGTATTGAGGTAGATCAAATAGCAGGATGGGGCATAGATACCGTCGGCGGAATCGATTTCTACTCTTTGCCGCCTATAGGAGTGCTTAGTGCACTCGAGCCAACGCGCGCATATCGGCCGTTCCTCATAGAAGATGGCGACGGGACCGTTCCTGTCCCGAGTGCACTCATGATGGCTTCGAGTCCAGATGTGAAGCGGTATTGGTTGAATCTAGATTCTTACTATAAAGCGACGAAAATAAAACGAAGCCATAGCGACTTATTTGAAATCCCATCACTTCAGAGTTTCATAAAAGATCTGGTGACTAAAAGCGCTAGCTCATTGCCTATATATATTTCTCAAGATCAGCCAGTATCCGTGAGTGCAGGCAAGAAGTTAACGTTCTTCCTTCATTCATCACCCACACTCAAACTTACCGATGCTTCAGGTAATGTCACTGGGATGGCGCCTGATGGTTCTGTCACCCAAGACATCCCCGGCTCGACATACAGTGAATTCGGCGAGGTGAAATACATCACGGTTCCAGAGAATAGTACTTACGAGCTTACGATACGCGGACAATCGGATGATATATTCTCGCTTGATATACAAGAATCTGCAGGTGGCACTATCACTACTTCAAGTACTATGACGAGTATACCCGCAACGGCAAGTACTGTAGCGCACCTTACTATCGCAGATGGAGTGAGAAGCGCCTCAGCTCTTACCGTCGATATTAATGGCGACGGAACCGATGTGATAACTCTTGTACCGAAGGTGGGAGAGATTGTAACGTATGAGCCGCCAGTGTCGCCGCCAGAAGAAGAACCTCAGCCCCAATCTCCTCCAGAACAACAATCGCAACAAGTTATTATCGGCGGTGGTGCGGGCGGTGATCCTGTAGTTACCACTACTCATCAAGTTGCGGTCCCAACCACCACGAGCACTATTGCTACGACTACTGGAGTGATAGAGCCGATAGCCACCACAACAGTGGATATAGCTACGACAACTGAAGTGGCGATACTAAAGAAGAAGGTCACTCCCATTGTCGCCATGAGGCAAACCCGCGTCCAGAAGGTCGCGACCCTGCCTCCTAAAAGGGAAGTAGTAACTGTGCCACAGCTTGCATCGGTCTATGAAGCTTCTCAACAGCCACTTTTAAAGAAGTGGGGAATAGCGGTTTATAATAAAGTGTATGAACTTTGGTCCGCGCTCAAAAAACTCTTCTGAAAGATGAAAACAAAAACTCTGCAATTTATTCCCACCCTACTTTCTTTGGTAGTTATTATCTTCAGCTATTTTAGTCAGTGGTGTTCTGAGGCTGGTCAGATATGTTTCCGAACGGTACTGGATCAAATGATTCCAGAAATAACATATCCACTCTACTTTTTTGCACTCTACTTTTTGCCCCTCGCCATCATTCTGATATTCATCCCTCGACTCCTATTCAATTCTTGGCTCAAATTCGCCGTTTTGGCTCTGCCAGTTCTGTTCATTTTTATCACATTCACGCCTGTAAATTTTACCGGCATCGGCATGAATTTTTTCCCATTTTATCGGGATGATGCCGCCCGTCTCTCTGGGGAAGTATTCTCCGCCCTCAGCCTCCTCCTCATCGTCTGGAAATACTTCGCCTCTCGCTCTAGATAAGCTACTTGGAGGCTAAGCCTCCAAGTAGCTTCCGTAATTCACTTGGCGGTCCAACCGCCAAGTGAATTACTTTTTCAAACGTTTGTGATATTGTCATCGCGGGACTATATCAAGAAGGAGGTTCCCATGCAGCTAGAAGTGAAGGTCAGTTCGGAAGTCCTCGCCCGCATCAATGCGAGGATAGCCAAGGAGCACGAAACCAAACTTTGGCGGCCCACGGCCGTCGCAATCGTGCAATGTCCTCAAGGAGAAGTTCTTTTCGCGAAGTCGGCGCAGAGCCATGGCCGTTGGGGCTTCCCGCAAGGCGGCATCGAGCAAGGGGAGACCGTGATCGAAGGACTCATGCGCGAGCTCGTGGAAGAGACGGCACTCGACACTCCCGTGGTGACGATCAACCGCTTCTGCTACTTCAACCGGCTCCATGTGCCGGAACACCGTGATGGTTTCGCTCTCGGCAAGAGCTACTACTATTTCGGCGTACGATGCAGTGCCTTCCCGGACGTGAACCTGCAGACCGAGGAATTGAGCGCGTACACGTGGCTCGCGCGGCCGCAGGCCGACAACCTCATCTGTTCCCGGGGGAGCAGTGAGGAGAAGTCTCGAAGCATGCTCTTTGCGCTCCAAAAAGCGTTCAGCGCATAATGCCCACGGGCCGAGTGCATTTCCAGCGACTGGCCCATGGCCAGTCGTTCTTTCTCACTTGGAGGCTTAGCCTCCAAGTGAGGGGCGAAGTGAATAGACCATATAGACAGTTTTAAGTAAAGGTGTACAATAATCTCATTAACTTTTAACCCGCCTCTACATATGAGTATTGAAGGTCCGACCAAGCCGATCAACTGGGCAGCCATCGAGGAGATAGCGAATGCTGATAACGAAGCTGTCCTCAACATGCTCGAGGGCGCTGCAACGGCAGACGTCACGCTGAGCGAAGAAGATATCGAAGAGATTAAAGCCGCTGCGATAGACCTCGGCGGAAAGTCTCCGGTGGAGAAATCCGCACAAGAGCTATTCGCAATGGCATATGAGAAGTACGTGAAGGCTGCAGGCGAGGCAGGAGCGCAAATAATGCAGAACATGTCCGACGCAGAATTGCGGAAAATGGTACTTGATGCGGGATATCACATGACCGACGAAGAGTTGGCGGCATGGCGCAAAAGCAGCATAAGCATGGACGACTGGTTCAAAGAACGCGCTGCAATGCCAGATATCGCACCGTTTTCCGTAGCGGTAGATGGAACAGGTAATGTAGTCACGCACGGAGCAACACCCGAAGAGGCGCTCCTCCGCGCACAGGAAGAGAAAGGCTCTGACTCGTGGAGAGAGGGACTGAAATAACAAGGCATATAAATAGTGAAGGGCCGGCCACATCGTGGTCGGCCCTTGCCGTTCATATCTGGCCGTTTGCCGGCGGTCATTGGCGGAAGTGCATCACTCCCTTATTTGCCGCAAGCAGACTTCGGCCGAGCCTGAACTGAATGTCCCGCAATATGAGGCGCAGAGCCTCCTTGCGGGGAAGATGGGCATACTTGCCCAGTGCACGCGTTTTCGGGGGCGGTTGAGCCCTCGTTTGGTTTTCCATGACTGGCTCCTTTCTGATTTATTTTATACATTATTCTCTCTTTAGAGTCAATGGACTCACCAAAAGAATGAAGTATTTGTAAATCCCCGAACCTATAGACATGTAGCGTATATAGGGCAGATATAAAAACGAAAACACCCTCCGAGGGCGTTTCGTCTGCCGGCGTTTTGAGGGCCAGGTTCAGCGTTTATGACGGTACGCTATAAACGTTTGGGAACATCGTGGCCGCCCCGTTCGCGACCTATAACTATTGTCGTATGAGTGGCGGATATATTACAGACCAAGATTGTTACTTGGCGGTCGGACCGCCAAGTAACTAAATCCTTCAAATGGGATATTTGTAAATCCTCCGCAAACGAGTACTATTCGACCGGAATCTGAAATTCCGAAAAACCAGAGAACCCAGCCCTTTCCAACTCCAATCCAACAAGGAGGCCTATCATCCACAATATCCCTGTCGTCGTTGTTAGCGGCGGGCCGTGCGGAGGGAAATCAACCTTCATGGTCCGCGTGCGTGAATGGCTGGAGAAATTCGGGCTTCACGTACTTGTCATTTCTGAAACAGCAACGGAACTCATCAATGCGGGAGCTATTCCTGCACTCTTGGGTGTCGAAGATTTTCAGGAGCGACTACTGCTCTACTCGCTCGCGCGAGAAGGGCACTACCACAAGATCGCACAAGCGATGACTGATAAACAAGTTGTCATACTCTGTGATCGTGGCGTTCTCGACTGCGCAGCCTATATGGGCAAGATGCCTTATCGGGCGATGATCGCGAGACTCGGCCTGTCCCAGAATGACCTGATGCATCGCTATGACCTAGTGGTACACCTCGTCACTGCCGCGGACGGCGCAGAGGAGTTCTATACGCTCGCGAACAACAGCGCTCGGGCCGAAACTCCCGACGAAGCTCGAGTACTCGACGCCAGGACATTAAACGCCTGGCTTGGTCACCCTCACCACATCATCGTGGACAACCGGACGGATTTCGCGGACAAGATGCTCCGTGCACTCCGTTCACTTTCAAGGAGATTGAACATGCCTGACCCAGTAGAAATCGAACGGAAGTGGTTGGTGAAGAACTTCACTCCCAGCTTCATCCCGCCGAATGCAGAGGCCAGCCGTATCACCCAGAACTATCTCGTGTGCCCTGGGCCCGGCGAGCGCCGTGTCCGTATGCGTGTCCGCGGCGAGGAGGCGAGCTACACCTATACCGAAAAGCTGCCGACCGGCGAAAGCGGCACTCGTATCGAACGGGAACACCTCATCACCAGATCGGAATACCGGAAGTTCCTCTTGGACGAATGGGATCAAGGGCTTCGGATCATCACCAAGACACGCTACACCTTCCCGTTCGCCGGCCGGATCTACGAGCTCGATGTGTATCAAGAGGAACTCAGTGGACTCGTGGTGCTCGAGGTCGAACTCCAGCATCGCGACGACAAGGTGGCGATACCTCTCGGATGGGATGTCGAAGAAGTCACCGACGATTCGCGGTACAAGAACCGCAATCTCGCAGAGCCGGGCACCGTGAAGCAGAAGTAGCGGCTACGGTTCCACAAGCTCTTTCACGAATGTTCCCGCTAGCGCGAGCTAGCGGGACTTCCTTTTACTTGGCGGTCCGACCGCCAAGTAGGGGAATATCGTACAAACTAAAGTTGTGTATGTTGTGTACATAGTTGTGGATAACTCTATATTCATACACGCGACTTGTTGCTACGCTAGGGTGATATGGCACGGCACACGAAAATCACTCCGGCGCAGCAAGAAACGTTTTCGTATCTGAAGAAATATATTGCTAAGAATAGCGAGTCGCCGACGATACTAGATATGAGCAAGGAGTTTGGCCTACGCTCGCTTCGAAGCGTCACACAGCGGATCGAGGCACTCGAGCGCAAAGGCCTCATCATGCGAGACCCTTTCCAGCATCGTGGCATTCAGGTGCTTATGGGCGACAGCTCCGGCATCTCCTCAGGAACTATCCAGATACCTGTCATTGCCTCAGCTGGTTGTGATGCTATGGAAGTCTATGCGCAGGACGAATTCGGCGAGTACATCCTCGTCGACAAGAATCTCCTCAGCGTCCATACCAACATCGCCGCTATCAAAGCTGTGGGAGATAGCATGCAGGATGCTGGTATTCGAAATGGCGACTACGTCATCGTCGAAGTGACCGACGCCGTTGATAATGGCGATCGTGTCGTCGCTATCATCGGCAACATGGCAGTCATCAAGCAGTATAAAAAAGTAGAGGGCGTCGTGTACCTCAATCCTGAGAACAATAGCGGCGAGTATCACCCTATCATCGTCGGACAAGAAGACTCAAAGATATTCGGGAAAGTGCTCAGCATCATCCCTGGTACAGAGTGGGTCGACGATATCAAAATCGAATACTACCCAGGATATTCTCCAAACAGATAGACTGTAGAGGCGTATACTAGGTTCATGAACCCGCGCACCACATTTATATCGGCCATAGTTGTCGTCGCCATTATTCTGTTCGCTCTCGTTTACTCACGTCCTACCCAGAAAGTCGTAAAGCAAGAGCCTCTCGCTTCAGTTTCCTATATCTGCAATGCGGGGAAGACTATAGCAGCAGTGTATTACAAAGGTGATTCTAAGCCGGCACCATCCGCTGATCTTCCTCCGACTCCGGGTGGCAATGTCGTGCTCACTCTCAGTGATGGACGCACAATGACACTTCCTCAAACCATTTCCGCTGATGGCGGTCGCTATGCAAATGCCGACGAATCATTTGTGTTCTGGTCTAAGGGGAACGGCGCTCTCGTGCTTGAGAATAATCAAGAGAAGTCGTACATCGGCTGTATCCTTGCAGCGGCACAGCCCGAAGGCTCGGATCTCACTCAGGCTTATGCGAATAGCACCTATGGCTTCTCCCTCCGTACGTCAGAAGGCTATGTGAGAGATGAGTCCTATCGGTATATACAGCGCCCTGGCAGAGATATCTCCGGCATCAAATTCACTATTCCTTCATCCGTCGCGACAGGCACCAATCTCTCGAGCGACTCATATGTAAGTGTCGAAGAATTGCCGCAAGCCACGGCCTGTTCGGCGCAACTCTTCTTAGATCAGGCTGTACGAGCGGAAACGATTGTAGACAGGGATATCACCTATTCCGTTGCGTCGACAACAGGGGCTGGCGCCGGCAATCGCTACTACGAGACCGTCTATGCGCTTCCTGGTACGAATCCGTGCATCGCCGTGCGCTACTTCATCCACTATGGCGTCATTGAGAATTATCCAGCAGGATTGGTACGCGAATTTGACGAACCTGCGCTCATCGCACAGTTCGATGCAATCCGCCGCACGCTCATTATTGCTCATTAGTCGCCCGCAGCCG
>DIZH01000025.1 GCA_002429325.1 Patescibacteria group bacterium UBA6033
TCGGCAACTCGTGTCGATCCTCGCTCGCTCGGAAGACGTGCTAGCGTTCATTCGTGCGAACTTGGCATTTGTTGCCGAAAAGGCCCGCTAACGGGCCTTTTTCTTTGGCTCGCAAAAATCCATAACTCCTGTAGTGTTTTAGTATGCAAGTCACTTCAGCAGAATTTACTAAGGGAATTGTCGGAACCGACATTATTCTCACTGATGGCGTGCCCGAAATAGCTTTTGTCGGGCGTTCGAACGTCGGCAAATCGAGTCTCATCAATTCGCTCGTCAACCGGAACAACCTCGTGAAAGTCGGTAAGAAGCCGGGCAAGACGACCGAGATAAATTTCTTCACGATAAATCGCGGGAAATTCTATTTCGTGGACTTGCCGGGCTATGGCTACGCCGAAGCATCACCGAAGCAGAAGGAGAGTATTGAGAAGCTCATTCTCTGGTACTTGATGTACTCAAATGCATCGCTCCGAAAAGTGGTGCTTATTCTCGATGTGAAAGCGGGACTCACTGCATTTGATGAAGAGATGGTCCGTGTGCTGCGCGAGAAGGGTCATCCGTATATCATCGTTGCCAACAAAGTCGACAAGCTGAATCAGAAAGAGCTTTCCGCGCAACTCCGCGCTATCAAAGAGGCTGCACACGAGGCGACCGTCGTGCCGTATTCGGCAGTGACGACAAAAGGCGCGAGAGAACTCCTACAGAAGATTTTCGACGAAGCGTAACATGTATCTCTCAGACGACGCGGCGAAGCAGAAGGTGCTCATGGAGAAATATGACGGTGTGGAGAGCGATGCGTATCGCGCCGACTGCGCACGCATCGATGCGCATGAACCGTGGGAATATATTCTCGGCTATGCTGACTTTCTCGATTGCCACATCGACCTTTCCTATACGCCGATGGTGCCGCGCGATGAGACCGCGTTCTGGGTGAAGCGTGTGATAGAAGAATGGAAAGATAAAGGACCGCTTACTGCGCTCGACGCGTATGCGGGCTCAGGCAATATCGGCGTCGCACTTATGAAGCACTTGTCCGCTGCAAACGTCACATTCAACGAGATAGACGCAAACCTCATGCCGCAGATTGCGCGCTCGATTGAACTGAATGGTCTCGAAGCTAGTCGTGCGATTCTCATCGCTGGCGACAGTCTGGAGAAAATTACGGGTACGTTCGATGTTATCTGCGCGAATCCTCCGTATGTCGACCCGGCTGGGGAAGCGAACATGGATCCGGAAATGCACTATGAACCCCACATTGCATTCTTCGGTTCCGCTGACGGATTCGGCCACCATCGCGAACTGATACGAGAAGGGAAGAAATATCTCACGCCGCGCGGGACGCTCTATGTCGAGTGCGATATGACTCAAGTGGAAGAATTGAAAAAAATACTTGCTGACACTGATTGGCACTACGAATTTTGGAATGATCCGTACGGCAATGAGGGCGTCATGGTCCTCCGTGCAGAATAATCACTTGGAAGCGAAGCTTCCAAGTGATTATTTCATCCCGATCTGAGTGAGGAAGGTTTTGAGTTCGTCGCCGGCGATAGGGCGCCACGCGCCGGGTTTGAGATTTTCAAGTCGGATATTGAGGATGCGTACGCGTTCGAGATCGACGACTTGGTTGTGGAGCGCAGCGACCATGCGGCGTATCTGATGCTTCTTTCCTTCAGTGAGGGTGACATTAAAACTTCTCGGACCGGTTTTCCGCACTTTGCAGGGCGCAGTAAGGTATCCCTCGATGTCGACGCCCGCTTCCATCGCTTTTTTAAATCCTTCGCGTAGATTCTCAGTCACGCGCACTTGATATTCTTTGTCGTGGTCATAATCGGGATTGAGGAGTCGGTCGGTCACGCGGCCGTCGTTCGTGAGGATGATGAGGCCGCTTGAATCTTTATCGAGCCGTCCGACAGGGAACACTCCGTCCATCGGCACGCTCTGCCGGATATCTCTCTCGCCGACCTGAGGCGAATGCGTGATGATGCCGACGGGTTTGTTGTAGGCGTAGTACAGGTTGTTCTGAGCAGGAATGGTGCCGGCGAGCTCGACCTTGTCGGTCTCCGAGACTTTATCGCCAAGCACTGCAATGCGGCCGTTGATGAGCACTTTCTTCTTGGCGATTAGGTCGTCAGCAGCACGACGCGTCGCGACGCCCTGTTTGGCGAGGTATTTGTTGATGCGCATGGGGTATCCGTCTTTGGCTGGTGGCGGCATTTTTGACATATTTTCATTATACATTGTAGTGAGTAAAAGTCCAATTGAGCCTTTCCGGCAATTGTGTTACAAGGGTCCTAGACGATTTTGTCCCAACTGTTCCTCTTGAAAGGACCGCGACCATGGCAAAGAAGAAACCTGCCGTTCAGCCTTCTGCGAACGTGCTCGATGGCCGAGTAATCGACCTACTGCTTCCAGTTCTTGCCGAGCTGGGAATTTCCGTGGAACGGCCAAGGCCCGACACTCTCGCTGGCTTCATCAAGGGACTGCTTGGCGATGATGTTTTTCTGTGGTCCG
Organism: Patescibacteria group bacterium UBA6033; assembly: GCA_002429325.1. Lineage (GTDB taxonomy): Bacteria > Patescibacteriota > Minisyncoccia > Phycocordibacterales > Phycocordibacteraceae > C7867-001. The sequence goes on from DIZH01000025.1 coordinate 2,509, forward strand.
AGATCTGGGGAGGAGACAACGAAATGCATCTGCAGCTCGCGGACCTCCATGGCATCTACGAGGATCAGGAGGAGAGAATCCGCGCTGAAGTTGAACGGCTGAACAACTTCCCGGAATGGGGCGCTGGCGACGAGCGCTGGCTCCGGGTCGCGCTAAGTGTTCCTAGACGATCCGGGGGAGGGCGCAATGTCATGCTCATTGCCATAATAAGACCCCTTGGCGGTGGAGAACTTACTCCCGAGTTTTGCGAGCACATCATCACCGTGATCGTGACGTTCGTGAAAAAGGAGTGGCCACTGAGATAGCTCTGGCGGCTGCGCGTCGCAGATTCAGGACGGCCTCTCGGGGCCGTTTTCCTTTTAATGCCAATACGCTACGATAGAAATATGGAAGCCGTCGAGACTATTCCCGAGTTTGGGGAGAAGAGAGAGAATGAGGAACGGCGCGATGGCGGGTGCGCCATTGTGTTCGATCCAGTCACACAGAAGTATGCGGTTGGGAGAGATACTGACGATGGATTCATAAGACTTTTTTCTGGCGGCGTAGAAGAGGGCGAAGACACAGCGCAGGCGATTCTTCGCGAAGTGACTGAAGAAAGCGGTCTCCACGACTTCGGACACGTCGAGAAAGTTGGTGAAGCGATGGCGCATTACCACAACAAGCTCAAGAATGTGAATCGTGTCGCGCATGCTACCTGTCTCCTCATTGTTTTGGAAAGCGCTCACGTAGTGCCGACCCAACTTGAAGAACACGAGAAGTTTACCCTTGCATGGGTGGGTGCTGACGAGCTGTTTGAAAATTGGAAAGCACAGGGTCGAGGCGTCGATCACTGGGTCTACTTTCTCCGTAGAGCGGTTGCTCGGGCTAAAGAACTCGGCTACGACACGACAAGCGAGCTTAGTTAGAGTAAGCACAAAGCCAAGCTTCCTCCCAGCACTCGCTCACACAAAATCATGAGGACATGTTTTGTGATTCGCTCGTTTGGTAGTAGGGTAAGAATATGGCACGAGAAGAGAGCGTCATACGCTTCGAAAAGGTTTCGTTTGAATACGGGCACAATAAGCCGATCCTCGAGGAGGTCGATTTCGGGCTGCGCCGCGGCATGAAGATGGCCGTGATGGGTCAGAACGGCGCCGGAAAATCGACCCTCTTCGCGCTCATGACGGGCGAGCTCAAACCGGAGTCAGGCGATATCAATATCTCGCATGGCATGAAGGTCGCGATAGCGTCGCAGGTCATCTCCCGCGACAAGATCGAGCTTACGGTCCGGGAATTCTTCCAAAGCTATTTCAGTGAACCTATTTATAATATCGACCCCCGTATCGACGACGTACTCGAAGTGGTGAACCTCAAGCACCACGATAAATTGCACGACCGCATTGTGAAGAGTTTCTCCGGCGGCCAACAGGCACGGCTGCTCCTCGCATCAGCGCTCATTCAGGACCCCGACCTGCTTCTCCTCGATGAGCCGACGAATAATCTCGACAAGGCAGGCATCGAGCACCTCACGAAATTCCTCGTGGAGTACGACAAGACCTGTGTCGTCATCTCGCACGATGCGGAATTCCTCAATGCATTCACGACCGGTGTGCTCTACCTCGACGTCTTCACGCGCAAAGTCGAACAGTACCCGGGAAATTATCACGATGTGCAGCGCGATATCCTCACGCGTATCGATAAAGAGAATCGCAAGAACGCACAGCTCGAGAAAAAAATCCAAGAGAACAAAGATAAAGCGAACTTCTTCGCGCAGAAGGGAGGCAAGATGCGCCTCGTCGCCAAGAAAATGCGCACCGAAGTTGAAGAGATGGAGGAAGAGAAAGTGGATGTGCGCAAAGAAGATCGGACCATCCGTCCGTTTGTGATTCCTGCACAAGAGGAACTCAGTGGAGTCGCATTTTCTCTCACGTCCTATTCTGTACTGTCGCCGAAAGGGAAGCCGGTCGTGAAGAAATCGAATATCTCACTGAGGAAGAATAATCATTTGCTCTTGCGCGGGCCGAACGGCATCGGCAAAAGCACACTCCTCGAGGCAATCGCCAAAGGCGTAGCCGAAGGTGCGACTATTAGTGAAGGTGTAAAAGTTGGCTACTACCGCCAAGATTTCTCCACGCTTGATTTCGAGCAGACGGTCTACGATGCGCTCATGCATGCCATGGGCCAGCCAGATGAAAAGCGCATGCGCACTGTTGCCGCAGGGTTCCTCATCGTGGGCGATACTATATATACGAAGATAGGCAGCTTGTCTGAAGGGCAGAAGGGACTGGTTGCATTCGCATCACTCGTGCTCGAGCGCCCTGGACTTCTTATTCTCGATGAGCCGACCAACCATATCAATTTCCGCCATCTTCCTGAGATAGCAAAAGCGCTTGATGCGTATCAGGGCGCGATGATACTCGTTTCGCATGTGCCGGAATTCGTCGAAAAAATCCGCATGGACGATATTCTCGATTTGGAGAAGTAATATATAGAGTATGGAAATCATAAAAGTCATACGAGACACGGATGTCGGAGAAAACATGCCCACTCCTACTCTCTATAGAGAGCGAGAAGCAGCTCGCGCCGTTGTTTTTAATAAAGAGAAGCAAGTAGCGATGCTCCACGCGAAGGTCTATAACTATCACAAACTGCCCGGAGGAGGAGTCGAGGAGGGAGAAGACATACATACGGCACTGGCCCGCGAGGTCTTGGAGGAAATAGGTTGCTCTATAGAGAATGTGCAAGAGCTTGGCGTCATTGAAGAATTTCGAAACAAGCAAGCACTGCATCAGATCTCGCATTGTTTCGTCGCTGACCTCCTCGGAGAAGTTGGCGCGACAAGTTTGGAAGAGGGAGAAATTGCCGAAGGTTTTGAAACGGTCTGGATGCCACTTGAAGAGGCAATTGCGGCGATGGAGCAGGAGCTCAGTAATGACTACTACGACGCGAAGTTCATGACCCCGCGAGACCTCACGTTTTTGAAAAAAGCTCGGGGGAAGTAACCCTTTTGGGTAATGGGAGTGTTATATAGATTGTAATGCAAGCCGTCATCCTTGCCGCCGGAGAAGGGAAACGAATGAGGCCGCTCACCCTTGAGCGGCCGAAGCCATTGGTACTTGTCGCTGGTCGCCCACTCCTCGAGCACATCATCGATGCACTCCCACCGGAGGTAGACGAGATTATTCTGATAGTCGGCTACAAAGCTGACATGCTGAAAGAGCATTTCGGCGACACCTATAAAGGTCGCATGATACGGTATATCCGCCAGTGGATGCCAGCGGGCACTGCGCACGCGCTCTCGATGGCTGAGCCGTTTCTCAGAAACGAGCGATTCATCCTTATGAACGCTGATGACCTACATGGGACGCCCGCGCTCAGAGAGGCACTTTCGCACCCACTCGCGATACTCGTCGCGCAGCATCCTGAGCCATCGAAATTTGGCGTTATTGGACTGAACGAAGACGTGACGCTAGCGAGCATTGTAGAAAAGCCTGAACACCCGGCAACGAATCTCATTTCTACTGGTGCAATGGTGCTCGACAAGCGTATCTTCGACTACGAAGTAGTGCGTCATGAGAGCGGCGAATATTTCATGACCTATCCGCTCAATCTGTTTGCCAAAGACCATGCGATTGCTGTCGTCACTCAAGATTTCTGGATACCGGTCGGATACCCTGAGGACATCGCTACTGCAGAAGCACGACTTATACAGTACCCAGACTTCCGCCATACGATTGAGAATGTATGATAGGGAGAACCTATGACCGAACCTTTGCGAAAAGAGACCGAGGAGATATTTGAGGCGCCGGCACGAATATTGGAGGAGGGCATTGAGTTCGTAGAGAAAGAGGGGAAAACACTCATCAATAAACGTCCGTTCAAACTCGCAGAGGAGTATTGGGATACACTTGGCCCTGGGCTCACTACGGGAGCAGCTGATGATGACCCATCGGGTATCGCGACGTACTCTCAGGCAGGAGCGCAGTATGGTCTGCAGCTTATTTGGCTAGCTCTTTTCACCTATCCTTTTATGGCTGTTGTGCAGGAGATGTGCGCGCGCATCGGGCTGGTGAGCGGACAAGGGCTCGCGGCAAATATCCGCAAGCACTATCCCGCGCGCACGCTCTTCGCGGTGACCGCGCTTCTCTTTTTCGCGAACGCGCTCAATATCGCGGCTGATCTCGGTGCCATGTCAGCTGCCACGCGGCTTCTCATGCCGAATGTCGATGCGCTGCTCCTCGTCATTGTGTTCGCGCTCATCAGCTTGCTGCTCCAGATATTCACGACCTACGCGCGGTACGCGAAATACCTGAAATACCTGACACTCGCGCTCTTGTCCTACGTCGCGGTCGCATTTGCGGTCGGTCTCAATTGGGGCGACGTGCTCCATCATACGCTTGTCCCATCGTTCACTTTTTCGAAAGATCAGGTATTCCTTCTCTGCGCTATCCTCGGCACGACTATCTCGCCGTACTTGTTCTTCTGGCAAACGTCCCAGGAAGTTGAAGAGCAGATACTCAAAGGCGAGGCCACTATTGAAGAGCGCCAGGCGCAAGTGAACCCGCAATCGCTCAAACGCATGCGGACTGATGTGTGGAGCGGAATGCTTTTCTCCAATCTCATTACATTCTTCATCTTCGCAGCGTGCGCAGGTACGCTCTATGCGCACGGCATTACCAATATCGCGACGGCCGATCAGGCAGCTGCAGCACTCAGGCCGTTCGGCGAATTCGCATTCTTGCTCTTCGCACTCGGCATCGTAGGGACGGGGCTTCTCGCCGTACCCGTGCTTGCAGGTTCGACCGCCTATGCGCTCTCTGAAAGCTTCGGATGGAAGAGTGGGCTCTATCACAAGCTCGATCAGGCCTATGCATTTTATGGCGTCATCATCGTATCGATGCTGCTCGGTATTGCGGCGAATTTCGTACACCTCGACCCTATAAAAGCGCTTATCTATGCTGCTGTCGCGAATGGTGTCATCGCGCCAATCATCCTCTTCTTCGTCGTACGGCTATCCAATAACAAACATGTGATGGGTGAGCATAGTAACCGCCCGTTCATTTCCTGGATGGGATGGATTACTATCGGCTTCATGGCGCTCTCGGGCATTGCCGCTATTTGGACGCTGTTCTAAAAACTTGCATCCGTAGCGATTTGTTATATAGTGAATGCATAGTCCTTACGGGCTCCGCCAGCTGGCGGATTTATATTTTATGGAAATCAGAAACATCGCCATTATTGCGCACGTCGACCACGGGAAGACCGCGCTTACTGACGCTATCCTCAAGCAGACGGGGGCGGCGGTTGAGGGTACGTCGATGGACTCTAATGCTATCGAACTCGAGCGCGGCATCACTATTTATGCGAAGAATGCGGCGGTTGAATACAAGGGTACGAAAATCAACATCGTGGACACGCCGGGTCACGCTGACTTCGGCAGCGAGGTTGAGCGCGTGCTCCGCTCCATCGACTCCGTGCTGCTCGTCGTCGACGCACAGGAGGGTCCGATGCCACAGACGCGTTTCGTACTCAAGAAATCGCTTGAGCTCGGCCTCAAGCCGATCGTCGTTTTGAATAAAATTGATAAGCCAGCGGCAGACGCGGCCCGCGCCCATGACCAGGTGCTCGAGCTCTTCATGGAGCTTGGCGCCTCTGACGAACAGTGTGATTTCCCAGTCATCTACTCAATCGGTCGCGAAGGCCGCGCTGCGAAGAAAGTTGAGGACTTGCTGAATGGCTCACCAGAGGGAAAAGACCTTACTCCTCTTCTCGATATGATTCTTGAGAAGGTCGCGCCGGCAAACATGAATTCCGATGCAACGGCACCTTTGATGATGCAGCCTTTTAACCTCGCGTATGATAATTTCCTCGGTCGGCTCGCCGTCGTGCGTATCTACGCGGGCACCGTGCGGGTGAATCAAAATGTGTTCGAGAAGAAAATGAATGGTGAGACACAGCCGGGCAAGATTACCAAAATCTTCACCTTCAAGGGTCTCGAACGCGTGGAGACAGCGGAAGCAATGGCAGGCGACATCGTACTCATCGCAGGCCTTCCGGATACGTATATCGGCGAGACTATCACGACTGATGAATCGGCGACGCCGCTTCCAGCTATCGCTGTGGACGAGCCAACAATCTCGCTTAACTTCCTCGTCAATAACTCTCCGTTTGCAGGACGAGAAGGGAAGTATGTGACGAGCCGCCAGATACGCGACCGACTCGAGAAGGAACTCGAGGTGAACGTCGGTCTCAAAGTCGATTTCGGCAACTCAGATTCGTTCAAAGTCTCCGGGCGCGGCGAACTCCATATCGCAGTGCTTCTTGAGAATATGCGCCGCGAGGGCTACGAAATGCAGGTCTCGCAGCCACAGGTCATCATCCGCGAGGAGAATGGCGTGAAGATGGAGCCATTTGAGGAAGCGATTATTGATACGCCATCAGAATTCCAGGGACCCATTATCGAGAAGCTCGGCCAGCGTGCGTTCGTGCTCCAGAATCTCACTCAGCACGAGAACCTTGTGCGCCTCACGATGCTTGGTCCGACACGCGGACTCCTCGGCTACAAGAATATTTTCGTTGTTGATACGAAGGGTGAGGGGATTCTCTCATCGCGTTTCGTCGGCTTCAAGCCGTATGCGGGTGAAATAAAGCGGCGCCAAGTCGGTTCGATGATCTCCATGGCAAGCGGCAAAGCACTCGGTTATTCACTCTGGTACCTCCAGGACCGCGGTCAGCTCTACATCAAGCCAGCGACTGAAGTGTATGAGGGCATGGTCATCGGCAATACTTCAAAGGGCGAAGAAATGCAGGCGAACCCGACCAAAGGAAAGAACCAATCGAACGTGCGTTCTTCCGGTATGGATGAGGCGCTGACGCTCGTGCCGATATTCGACCTCACGATTGAGCGCGGCATGGAAATCATGACCGATGATGAGTATTTGGAAATTACACCGAAGAGCGTTCGTTTGCGAAAGCAATATCTCACTGAGAACGACCGCGCGAAAGCAAGACGGTAATCCGTCGCGGCCCGTTCACTCAATCTCCTGTTGAGTGTCGGGCTCGCCGTTAATATTTGAAATGTTAAAAACCCCGGGCAACGCCTCGGGGTTTTTGTTTTAGCGGCAGAGCCGCTAGTCGGGAATCGGCACTTCTTGCATGGAATGCTCGGTGCCGTAGACCTTTTGCGGTTCGAGTGTCTCTTGCGAGTGGAGTGCCGCGTGGAAAGAATGGGTGAATTGCCCAGTGCTCCACTCGAGCACCTTGGCCCAAAGGAACAATCCCTCCTCGTACGAGCGTTTGAAATCGTCAATGCTCGCATCGGCGGACAGTACCAACCTATACACCAGATTGCGTTTCTTCCAAGGAATCGACGGCAATGTCCCCGATAAGCTCATGCCGAGCGAGCCGGTGGCGAGCTTGCCCGAGACCAGCTCCATTACGAGCCGATGGACGTCTGAGCCTTGCTCAAACTCATTCTCAACATTGCTCAGGTGATGCTGGATATTCTCCAGCAGCTTTTGCCGCTGCATATCGCGTACTTGCCATGCGGGTGCGTTTCCTCTGCTCCAAGCAAGTTTGGTCTCGGTGTCGCTCATGATGTTCTCCTGGTGAGCGGTTTCTGTTCCGTTTGGATAGTACCACGGAAAATGTATTTTGCAATTTCTCTCAGAGTGACCGCGCAAAAGCTCGCCGATAAGTTGCTACGAAAATTGAAAGCCCGCCAGTTCCCACTGGCGGGCTTCGTTTTCGGCCGGAGCCGGTTCAGGCTGGAATGAACTTCCTGGCCCTGGCTATCGAGGCGCGGAACAGATTGCCAACCTTCGATGACATCCGGTTCGGAGCACCAAGGATGCGCGCACCGAGCAGGAATGTCCTGATCGTGGTCTCGTCGGTCACTTGGCGTACCCAATCGCGGCTCAGTTCGTAGCACTCGTCGGTGGCCTGATCGCGTTCGAAATCAATCGAATCTGGTCTGCAGTAATACTCGATCAAGTCGCCCGGCGTGATCGTGTGCCTTCCGGTGTAGAGTGGACCGCGGATGCGGATCTTTCGACCGTTGTACAGCATGATCTCGGTCACGTCGCAGGAATTCCCGACGTACAAATGCGTCTTGATGACATAGCCGGCAAAATTCATAACACTCTCCTTGCGGTTTGATGAACAAACAGTCTCGTCCGAATTCGGTAACTGTAGGGCTACCTTAGATTTAATCTCTAAAAAAGTCAAAGCAAAAACCGCCGTTGGCGGTTTTTGCTAAATAGTATGTGGAGGTGGGGAGAATTGAACCCCCGTCCGAATCTGGCTATGAAAGCGAGTCTACGACGCATAGCGAGCGTTAAGGTTTAAGGCAGGATGCGAGGAACGCTCGCGAAACCATTCCTACCCGATCCCTTATTTAGATGTATCGGGCGGGAGGCCGAACATCGATGCTATAGAGTATTCCGCCCCTGTCTCTGGCTATAGCAGCCCAAGAGGAGAGACGTCGCGAGGCGAAGAGCCGTTAGGCTGTCGCGTACGCGAACGCAAAATCCTTCATACCGAAGTACGGGGACTTTACGCTTGCAAGAGTGTTCTTTGCAAGTATGTTTTCTCGCTAGATTAAAGTGGTAGGCGAGAGTGCACTGCGTCGCACGTCTTTCAAAGTACAGACCGTCAAAGCCGGTCACCCCCGGAGAATGCAGGATACCATGCCTGCGCTTTCCGGGAGAGGCTGACGCAGTCACGTTGGTAATCCGAAAAAGAGTGCACCACAAGAGTACTTCATTTTTCTATGCTCGAGTACGAGCAAGAAAAATTGGTCGCGTTCCGGGCCACTAAGGCCAAGTCTTTACCCTCTTTTTACGAATTACCAACGTGACTGCTAGCGGTTTTTCAGAACTCGACCTGTTTCGCGCTCAGCATCGCGTTTCTTGAGGTCTTCGCGTCGGTCGGCTTTGCCTTTGCCACGGACGATGGCGATACGCGCTTTCACGAGTCTTCCTGTTGAGTATACCTCAAGAGGGATGATTGTCAACCCTTTCTTCGCTTCTTCAACCAAGAGCGTCGCAATTTCTTTCTTAGTGAGGAGCAGGCGGCGAGGGCGCTCAGGGTCGTAACCCTTGGGCATATTTGCCGGCTGGTAAGGAGGGATGGTCATGCCGGTGATATATGCTTCGCCGCCGCGCACCACCACACGGGCGCCATCCAGGGAGCCGAGCTTGCTACGCAAGGCTTTCACTTCTTGGCCAATGAGCTCCATCCCTGCCGAGAAACTCTCGATAGGTGCGAACTTTACTAGCGCTTTCTTATATTCGACGAGAGTCATATCTATAGAGTATAGTACCTTCTATGTCTCCTGCACCAGCTAAAAAACCAAAAGGGAAAAAGGCTCCAGCACCGCGCGGCTGGCGGTCGCTTTTCGGCGGACCGTCATTCCTTGGTAATCTTTTCTCGACGATACTCATTTTCATCGTTCTCATGAGCGCGTATTCGCTCATTGAGAGTCTCGTGCAGCCAAGCACTACGATCCCGCTCTCGGCCGTGGCGACGGATGTTGCCGCAGGCAAAGTTACTTCGATAACCGTGAATGGCGATTCCCTCAATCTCGTCTATGGCGACGGGGCAGCGAAGACCTCGCGCAAAGATCCCTCGGCAGGCTTGCCCGAGACATTGGCGACGTATGGCGTGACGCCGGCAGAGCTTTCGAAAGTTTCCATTACGGTACAGGGGCAGTCAGGATTCGAATTCTGGTTCTTCAATCTCGCGCCTATCCTCCTTCCGTTCCTCTTTATTGGATTTCTTGCGTGGTTTGTCTTACGGCAGGTCCGCGGTGCGGGCATGCAAGCATTTACCTTTGGTCAATCGAAGGCGCGTATCACCGATCCTGCCGATCTCTCACAACGGGTCACGTTCGCTGATGTTGCCGGCGCGCGCGAAGCGAAAGAAGAGCTGGTCGAGATAGTCGACTTCTTGAAAAATCCGAAGAAGTTCCTCGATATCGGCGCACGCATCCCGAAGGGTATCATTTTGATGGGAGCACCGGGCACCGGCAAGACACTTCTTGCTCGCGCGGTCGCGGGTGAGGCAGGCGTACCGTTCTTCTCGATCAGCGGCTCGGAATTTGTAGAAATGTTCGTCGGCGTCGGCGCCAGCCGCGTGCGCGACCTCTTCCAGCTCGCGAAGAAAGCCGCTCCAGCTATTATTTTCGTCGATGAGATAGACGCGGTCGGGCGCGTGCGCGGCGCCGGCATGGGCGGTGGGAACGACGAGCGCGAACAGACGCTCAATCAGATACTCGTCGAGATGGACGGCTTCGAACCGACGGAAAAAGTCGTCGTGATGGCCGCTACGAATCGTCCCGACGTGCTCGATCCTGCGCTCTTGCGCCCCGGGCGATTCGATAGACGAGTCACTATCGATCTACCAGACCGCCGCGACCGTGAAGACATTCTCAAGGTACATGCGAAACTGAAGCCGCTCGGTCCGGACGTCGTGCTCTCGGTCATCGCCGAGCGCACGCCTGGTTTCTCTGGCGCAGAACTCTATTCGCTCATGAACGAAGGAGCGATACTCGCGGCGCGAGAGAATCGCAAAGAAGTGACGCAGTATGATCTCATTCGCTCGATAGAGAAAGTGATGCTCGGTCCCGAGCGTAAATCACATCTGCTTTCCAAACGAGAGAAAGAACTCACGGCGTATCACGAAGCCGGTCATGCGCTCGTCTCGAGCGTGCTCGAGTATGCCGATCCTGTACACAAGATTTCCATCATCAGCCGCGGCCGCGCGGCTGGCTATACGCTCAAACTTCCGTTCGACGACCGAAAGATGCAATCGAAGAAGCAATTCCTCGATGATATCGCAGCAACCCTCGGCGGCTACGTCGCTGAAGAGATGCTGTTCGATGATGTGACGACTGGTCCGTCGAATGACCTGATGGTCATTACTGCGCTCGCGCGCGACATGGTCTCGCGCTACGGCATGAGCGACAAGCTCGGTCCTATCGCCTTTGGTGACCGCCAGCTCGGCAATGAACCGTACTCGGAGAAAGTTGCCGCAGAAATAGATGCGGAGGTCTCTCGCATTATTGATGAATCAAAAGCACGCGCGGCAACGGTTATTCGGGAGCACCGCAGTGCACTCGATTTAATCGCAAAATCATTGATAGAGAAGGAAACGATAGAGCGCGAAGAGTTCGAGAAACTGCTCGTTCTCAGCGGCATCACTCCTAAGAAAAAAGAAGAAGAGGGAATTGATATTGTGCCAATCGCGCCTGGCACTGTCGCGTAGTGAGCTTTGTGGAGCACGGCTCAAAAACTAACCATCTTTCTTAGAGAGGAGGGTAGTTTTGAGCTATAATTACCTCATGTCATTTCTACAAAATCTTGTTACTGGAGTTGTGCTTTTTATAAGCTCTCTCGTCACGATGGTATTTGGTGTTCAGCATCCAACTCCATCAGTAGCTACAGTAACGACCTCAGCAACTATACTGTCAGACCAAAACAACTCACTCGCTCCTCAAATTCAATTTTCTACACCAGACTACAAGCTCTTCAGTGAAAGCGGTTATTCTGAAGGTTCAATTTATATGTCATATTCATTCACGTATGTGATAGCGGGCGTACTTACATCTGGGAAGTATAAGGGCTACCATTTGGTTGTTGCATATGAGGAGACCGGTACGCCGGATACGTCGACATATCTTTTCGCCACAAAGGATTTCAAGACATTTGTTGTCGATACATCCAAATCTATCGATTCATATAGTGATGCCGCACAATCGTATAAAGAAGGAGCGTTCAATGCGGCTATTGTTGTCGGCGCGGATTCTCTGTCAATCCAGAAGCCGCCCGCCATCATCGACGAAGGAAATTTCGCTCTTATAAATAGAGGATTCAGTTGGTACAGTTTTCGTAATCTAGCGACTGCGTCTAGTACAGCTCTTGCGAGCAGTGTCCCTAACCTATGGTTCTTCGCTAATGAAGACACTACTATCGCCGTCGAAACCGCTGAAGGACTCGTCTTTGACTATGTGCTTATATCGAAAGAAAGTGCCGCCTATGCTGCTATCGCCGCTTCAAGCACCCCTCCCGTTACTGATAATGGTTTCTACAAGAAAACAGATTTCGTTACCTCGGCATCAACCTATGAAAGTTACGGGGAACCTTGGCTACAAAACAATCTCTCCCAAGACGATCTGACACCAATTGTTCAGACGAAGCGAGGCGTTCAACTGTACACGTTCAAGAAGTCGAATACTAGTATGCTCCAGCAAGGGTACGATTCGACCATAACTGGATGGGTTAAAGAGTCTGGATCTTCTACGATTGCGACGACGACTATTCCAAAACTTATTGGCTCGATACGTGTCCCTGTTCCCATTCCGACATTTGAACAGTATGTGGCGCAAAATCCAATCCTCTTTTTCAAAGATCCTTGGGGTCGTTGGATTGGCATAGAAGAACTAGATTATCCGTATCCTTACTATGGCAAGGGCAAACCCGTCATTTATCTCTATCCGAAGAAGACAGAAAAAGTGAGCGTAAAGGTTGACCCTGTTGGCGGATTCACTAAGACAGATCCTGTGTATGGTAATGGGTGGAATGTGATGGCAACTCCAGACAGTCGGCTCACGAATCTTTCCGACGGGAAGACGTACCCATACCTCTTCTGGGAAGGCGGCGCGAAGGGTGTCGTGAATACACCGAAGGAAGGATTTGTTGTTGCGCAAGCCGATATACCTGCACTCCTGTCCAACAAACTCGCGCTTCTTGGACTCAACGCAAAAGAACGTACGGATTTCATGTCCTTCTGGGTGTCGCGTCTCTCAAAAGCTCCGTACTACTTCATCACGTTCGTACCGAAGAGCGAGATGGACCGAGTTGCACCTCTTACTGTCGTGCCTACTCCCGACACGGTAATTCGCGTTCTTATGGATTATAAGGCGCTCTCAGTACCAATATCCGTATCGCCCCTTCCTATAACGACTCCAGTACGGAATGGCTTCACGGTTGTCGAATGGGGAGGAATCATCAGGGATTGAATCCCAGAGGTCCATTGCATGTGAGTGGGTGTGCTAGGACTCGAAGCTTACAGCTTCAGTACACCTTGTGGATTTCTTACGAAATGCTCACAAGGTCTTCGAGTCCTGGACGCAGGTCTTCGGTAGACCTGCTCAGCCCACAAACGTTCCGTTTGTGGGCGTGCCAGGACTCGAACCTGGAACCGCGGAGGTATAAGCTCCGTGCTCTAACCATTGAGCTACACGCCCTTATTTCGGGTATAGCTACTCTACCGCACCACTACCGTAAAGTCATTTCGATATTTCACGACAAAAGTAATTCTTTTTGAAGAGTAGCTGGCTTTTTATAGCGTGCTAGGATGCAGGCTGCGTTGCTCTTTGACGTCGTGTTGAAGGGTGTCCGAGCAAATTCAATCAGAAGGAGACAAGCATGAAAAGGTCAGTTATGGCACTGATTCTCACTATCTGTGCGACGTGCTCCTTGCACGCTTTTGCGCAGACGCATGGAGCGTTCGATGCGGCCCTTGCCGAGAAGAAGCCGCACGTTTTGCAGCTGCAGCTTTTGCGAGCGAGCGATGCGTGCGGCCCGATGGCGAATTGTGCGAACGAGGATTCGAACCGCGCAATCCACACTACGATGGACCCTTGCGTGAGCGACCCGTTTGGCTGCCATCTAGCGGTCTCGTCGTACGGCGACTCCAATCGTTCGTGGTACATCGGCGGTGCGAGGCTCAATACTCAGGTTGGCAGAGTGACCTTCAGTATCGGCAGGCAC
>DIZH01000005.1 GCA_002429325.1 Patescibacteria group bacterium UBA6033
GCTCCGCGGGTAGGATTCGAACCTACGACCAACTCGTTAACAGCGAGCCGCTCTACCACTGAGCTACCGCGGAATCTATGCAGCCCTCCAGAGTGGAGGGCTGTTCGCATTCTAGCTTATAACCGATATCTCGCAATGTTCTGTATAGAAATGAAAAAGGCGGTCACACGGACCGCCTCCCTTTGCCCCGTAGGGCTACTTGATTTGCCCCATCGACAGGTGTTCGTGAATCAGCCGGTGCTTGACCGACCTCACCAGAAATTCCCTGTCCCCTTCCTTGGGTTCCCTCTTTGGTTCCCTACTGGGTCCCGGGGAATCTTGTTGCTGGCCTGGCTTTTCGTCCTGGATTCCCAAGACGTGTTGGCGCTCGACCCCGCGAGGGTGTTGCTGTTGCAATTCCCGAAATGCCATATTTCTGTCTCCTAAAGAACAATTCTGTTGGTGAAAACCAATATAAGAGCGAATCCCTTATAGTGCCGAGCGAACTCTGGCAATAGAGAGGATAAGTCCACTATATTACCGGCGCTTGCTCGGAATCGAAAGTAGAAACCACTCTCGTTCCCTCGCTTCGCTTGGCAATAAAAAATGCGGGTCGTTTAGGATCCGCTTTCTTACCGGTTAGTACCACTGTAACACGAGTATTCTTTGGATGCAAGAGTTACTTTTTTACCGAGCATTTGCCACATCGGCAGCCGAACGGTGCGATATGCTCAGCGACGTATTCTTCGCCGTAGTCATAGGAGAACTCTTCACCTGTCTTAATACCCTTGATAGCGTCAATAAAAATCTTTCCGCGGACAATATTCGGTTCACAGTTCGGCTTACAGGAATGATTGATGTAGCGAGCGAAGTTATCGCGCTGCGTACCATCGATAGTCTTCCGCGTGTTCACCTCAAAGAGGTATTTGCTCTTGCTTGAGTACTCCTCTGCCTTGGAGATCTCCCGGCCGAAGTATTCGATGATGCGCTCCCCTTTTTTGTAGGGACGAGTTGCAAAGAGGCCGAGCCCTGCGCTCGACCTTTTTACCTGCAGCCCCTCTGGGCATACTGTTTTTTTCTTTTTTGCGGTCATGACGTTATACTGTATATACCATGCCAACCGACCTCGTGCCAAATAAAGGAAAGAATCTTGACGCCGTCGCCCTCGGAACTCGCTACCTCAGACTACCGGTGAAAACGCGCCTTATCGAACAGTGCGACGATCTCATGGCACTTCTAGCGGAATACGCGGCCACACACCTCAAAGAAGGCGACCTATTGTTTGTAAGCGAAAAAATTGTCTGTATCACGCAGCCGGGCCGCATGATAAAGATAGCGGATGTGAAGACTTCGTTCCTCGCGCGCCTCCTCTCGCGGCAAGTGAAGAATCATGTGGGTACGCCGAAGTTCCGCGGCTTCGGACATGGCACGGCACCCGCGATGCAACTGCTCATCGAAGAGGCTGGTTACCCGCGTGTGCTTTTCGCTGCGGTTGTCAGCGCAATAACTCGCCCACTCGGCATCAAAGGCGCTTTTTATTATCTCGTCGGCAAACGCGCAAAATCCATCGACTGCCCAATGTCGTTCACGCTTGCTCCCTACACTGAGTATGCGAAGCGTGCTCCGCTCGACCCAGATGGCGTCGCAAAGAAAATCAAGGGACGGTTCGGCGCCGACACCGTCATTGTCGACGCTAACTATCGCGGCGCATTTTCACTTGGGAAATCAAACAATGCCATTACCGAAAAATTCATTCAAGAGCTTTTGCACGACAATCCTGCCGGACAAGACAGCGAAATGACGCCGTTTTTCATCATTCGCAAAGCCTGAGCCAGGTTGACAACAGAATATAGGCGAGGTATCGTCCGGACAGACTAGAGCGGCGAAGTTGCGGAAAGCGGAGTTGGTCAGCACCCTACCAGGAAGCTGATTACGCAAGGGTAGCGAAGCACGGTGTTCCTCCCGCCGTGTAGCAGAATACCTCAACGTCAGGCAAGGCGAAGAAAGGGCCCTCCTGTGCGCTTTCCGCACTTCTCCGGTTCACGGGAGGGTCCACTGCATGTCGGAAACACCGACATGTTTTCATTTTATATACAGTCTCCTATGTCCGCGAATCGGACTTTTCCCATTCAGTGTGCGTGCCGGCTTTGAGCTCCATCGGGTCAGCTTTCCGTACATAGCGCCAGTTCCCTTCTGGCATCAGGTAATAATGAGGAGTGACACTCAGCGCTTCTGCGACCTCCCATAGGTCTGTGTCTTTCGTAATCCAGTCTGTACCGAAACGTTTTTGTAAATCAAGCGGCTTGCTGTAACACTCGAGCGTCTTCTCTCCATTTGAGAGCATGAACCATTCATTGAAATACGAGAGCGCGAGTTCACGCGGCGTGCGATAGATAGGATCGCGAAATCGAAGCACAGAGTGATTCGTTTTGCTGATGGCGCCATAATGACCGCCGCGCTTATACAGCGTAATGACGTGGTCCACATCGCCCCGTCCCATTCGAGCTGAGAGATTCATAATGAGCGGCGGTTCGCCCTGCAGCCAAAGCGCCGTTGCAGCGAGCATCGCACCTTCGATGCAATGACTCTTGTGTTCACGCAAGACGCGTCGAGGTGACATATGCGTATCTCCTTTCTTTTCGAAATTGAACGGTATCGCATCAAGGTAATCCTGTATCTTGATGGGCGTCGAAAGTGCTTTGAGCGTTGCATACTCTTCTTTTGTGAGACCCGAGGCGAGCCGCGTAAGACGTTCCATGCACTAAGCATAGCGTAAAACAAAAAACACGTGCGCCGCTTTCGCGGCGCACGTGTTTTTGATTTGGTTACTTAAGGGCGAGCTGGCTTGCCTTTCCTACAAGCGCAGCGAGCTGCTCTTGAGTCTTAGGAATATGATTGAAGTCGACATGGCCGACAACACGGAAAGTCACGCCCTTACAGATACCGAGAATATTGGCAGCATTAATTTCAGTACCGTTCGTTCTCACGTAATTCGATTTCGTATCGAAAAGAACATCGATACGATCGGTATACCGCGGATTCATGGTGTCTTCGATGACTCGATAACCGACGAGCGGAGCGACAGCACCAAAGCCGCAGGTATCGTTTGAAGCGTTCGAACCGTCGAGTTCGATAATCGTGCCGAACGGAAGTTCATCAGCAAGATTCCCCGAACGCGCGGCGATGACCTCGGGGTTGGAGTATGCTCCACTGGCCGTCTCGAAGGGATTATTGTCGGTCTGTGCCGCTACCGCGTTGTAGGCGGTAAGGGTGACGCTATAGCCTGGAATGGCTACGGGCGCCGAGGCGACAGTTCTAGGAGCAACGGCGTTTTGGTTAGGAAACGACGCGGCGCCGAGAAAAAGTGAAAAGCCCATAAGGGCTCCAAGAATTGGCATTGAGTTAAGATACCGAAACAGTCAATGACTGCCTCGTTGTTTGCTATAGTAGCATATTGACAATCTCTTGTCAATAGGTCTAATTGGTCTTTGGGGCGAGGAAACGGCGAACCCCGTAGTAGCCAATAAAGGCAGAGCATACGCCGATAAGTGCCCCGCCGATAATATCAGACGGATAATGCACGCCCGCGGCGACCCGGCCGAAAGTGATGATTGCCGTTACGATGAAAAACCCGATACCCCACTTCTTGTTGTAGAGGTACATCACGGTTGAGAGCCCATAAAAGAACGTTGAATGACCCGAGGGGAACGACCAAGCGGAGTCGGTAAGGAGTTGATGTACTGAAAGCATGGCCGGGTCGGCAAAGGGACGCAATCGATGGATAAACAGACGGATGACCTCAGTGATGACGCCGCGGGAGAGGAAGGTGGCTACAACCGCAACCGAGAACATCTCAATCTTCTGCCGCCATGGGTACTTGCTGAAATAGAGGAATGCGAAGAACATCGCACCGAGGATATATGCGAGGTAATCGGCACAGAACACGATGAGGGAATCAACCGCATGGGACTGCCCTGCCAGATTATTGAGAAGATAGAAAAGTTGTATATCGAATGGCATATGCAGATATTACTTTGTCGGAACTAACAGACCGACGACGGTACCGATGACGATTGCGACGCCGCCGAGGAGCGCCATGCGAAAACCTCGCGAAAACACAGAGAGCTTAGCGATGCGTCCGCTTACCGCTCCTACGATAAACAACGCTGTGATGGACAAAACGATTGACCCGACAAGCGCCGTGTAGTCAGTAAATATGAGGTACGGCAAGATGGGGATGAACGCAGCCATCACGAACACGACAAACATCAGCGTCCCCGCGCCAAACGCATTCTTTCCGCCGATGTCTTTTTTCGCCACATACTCTTCGACCGACTCTTCAGAGAGAAAGTTCCCTACCGCCATCGAGAATGCCTCGACGAACGCATAGATGATACCTGTAAGCGCGATGGTGGTGTGCGGCGCACCCGCGACATCAATACCTGCAAGAAGACCCACGGTAGAGACGAGACTGTCGATGATGCCGAAAATAATGGTGCGCAGATAGAGCGCGGGGCTTTTCATAAAAAGAATAGTAGCATAGGAAAAGATGAACCCCGGCTGCTATGCAGCCGGGGCCCAAGACGCGCGAAGCGTCGGTCAGAGTCCTTGTCCGGTCAGGAGAACATCGAGAGGCGGCAGCTCGCGCTGCATCCCCAAGACGTTGTCCTTCAGTTCCGATGCGTAGAGATCGGTGTACCCCGAGTAATCATCCGCACCGAATGTGAGCAGGAGGACTTTCCCATCGGATTTGCGACGATACTTGTCGAGGGTGCCATCACGCTTACGCGTTTCCACCCACGCAAATGCCGCGAACACGGTGGCACCGAAGGAGTGGCCGAACATGAACCGCAGCCCGGGGCCACGCCTCACGACATACGGCCACGACAGGTACGACAGCAGAATCGACTGGTACCGCGGCGCCTGGAGCAGTTCTTCTTCAGGGAAGTAGCTGCGCCAGTCATGAAGTACATCCTCCTTGATCTTGAACAGGTTCTTGCCACCGGACAGGTCTTCATGCCCAGCGACGACAACCATCTTCACTTCAAGGGGGAGTCCCATCTTGGCGACAGCTTTCGCGACACCGATCGGAGTTCCGCACGAACCCCCGAGGAAGAATGCGGCAGCTGCATCTTCATTGCCGGCAATCACTTGCGGCGCGAGCATGTCGCATTGCGCTTCAATGTTCCATGCGTTGCCGTACTGGTCGGGGTTGTAATACCCCGGCTGCTCACCCAGCTGACGCGCGAGCTGCGCACCGCCACTCGACACGAGCCTCGGTTGAATGAGGCCGCCTGCAAGCACGCGGACAGCGTTCAACTTCGCGGCCGGCATGAACTGGTTCATGATGGGTTCGAACCGCAACCCAAGTTCGATACAGTGCCCCGCCAGCTCTCTCGCGGTGTTGCCGCTCGATTGCTCGACGATCACCGTATCCTGCTCAATGTGGCCGCTCAGAACCCCGTTATAGAGGCCCGCGAGCGACATCATCGATTTGCTGTTGGTCTTGGCAGTACCGGTGCAGGCGCTGACGGCTTTGATAACAACGCCGTCGTTGTGGAAGTAGTTGAACTCCGCCGGGAACTCGTCAGACGTCACCGCAAGCTTGACCCAGACATGGTGCTTCAGTTGATTGAAGAGCGGATGCTCCAGCAATTTCTTCGTTCCGTTCATTATCTCTCCTTGTGGATTGGACAAAAACATAGAGCCCTAGTCAAAGAGCTCCTGTCGTAAACACTACTCCTGCTTCTAGAGTATGTCCAAAAGCTGGGAGGCGTTCAAAATCGATGCGATGCAAGGCATGGGCAGGCGATTTCTGCAGGCGTACCTGAGGTACGACGGAAGAAATTGACAGGAGCCCGTAACGCGGCAGCGCGCGATTTTGAGCGTCTCCCTACTCGGGACGCCAACCTTTCTTAACCTCGGTGATTTGATTCTTCCCATCCATAAATACGACGGTCGGGCTCATCTTAGCGGCTTCTGCGGCTGTAACCCATCCCTCGCCGAGGATGACGACGATGTCGCCCTTTTGGAAAAGCCGGGCGGGAGGTCCGTTGAGAATAATCTCGCCCTTACCCTTCTCCCCTTTCAAAATATAGGTGCGCCACGAGACGGCGTTTGAGGCATTGTTTATCGTCACCATCTGTCCGGGAACCAGTCCTGCGGCCTCAAGCAAAGCAGCATCAATAGTGATAGAACCGACATAGTTCAGGTCCGCATCCGTCACCGTTGCTCGGTGCAGTTTCGCGATACATACGTTTACCAACATGGTCAGAATATAGCACACCTCTATTCCTCGTGCGAATGGTATTGTATGAGCAGTTACTTTCATATGAGTTTCATACTTTTCGTATACATCATTGCGGCGCTTTTCTCTTTCTTCGTTGCTGGAGCACTTCTTGGGGCTCTTTTTTCTAAGGTCATTCGGGAAAAACTCGTGCGCCTGCTGCACCTTGAGTATCTGCAGCGTGTATTGCTCAGGAAATCCCTGCACAACCCCATTCTGCGGCCAGGCAAGACTCCATGGACTGCGGAAGCGGTATTGAATCCGGCAGCGCTTAATCTTGGCGGTCGCACCCACCTCATCTATCGCGCCATCGGCATGGACGGTGTCTCAAGGCTCGGTTACGCAAGCAGTCCCGACGGCATTGTATTCGACAAATTGCTTCCCTATCCCGTGTATGTGGCGCAAAAGCCGCGTAATATTCCTGGGCATGTGCGCCGATACTCTCCTGTCCTATACCCATCGGGAGGAAGTTGGGGCGGTTGTGAGGACCCGCGCATGGTCGCAATCGATGGACGAGTCTATATCACTTTCAACATGTTCGATGGGTGGGATTATATTCGCGTCGCCGAGATATCCATCGCTGAAGAAGACTTTCTGGCTCAACAGTTCTGGAAATGGGATGGGCCGCACATCCTTTCAAAACCAGGAGAGATTCATAAAAACTGGGTGCTCTTCCCAGAGAAGATTGATGGCAAGTATGCCATCCTGCACAGCATCGCGCCGACAGTCGAAGTCGCCTACCGTGATTCGATAGAAGATATCGGTACTACAGAGGATTTCATTGATAGCTGGGCTGGGGCGCGCAATACACTGCCTGAGCGGAAAGATGTCTGGGATAGCTATCTGCGAAGCCCTGGGCCGCCACCTGTCAAAACTTCTCGCGGTTGGCTTCTCTTCTACCACGCCATTGAGGCACGTGAGCCCACTCGTTACAAACTTGGTGCGATGCTCCTCGATCTGAACGATCCGACCAAAGTCCTGTATCGTTCGAAGGGTCCTGTCCTTGTGCCTGATGAGGCTTACGAAAATCATGGCAAGCCGGGCATTGTCTATGCGTGCGGTACGGTCCTGCATGACGGAACACTCTTCGTGTATTACGGCGGCGCCGACAAAGTCGTCTGTGTCGCGACGACTCCGCTTGAGGAATTCGTTACGACCCTTATCAAAGGCGATCAGCCGGAGATACATGAGGTTGTCTCAACTGAGACAGTCTAGGCGCTATACTATCCATATCATGTTTGTCATCCACCGAGACCCCCATAACCCTATCCTCGCGCCGCAGCGCGAACGGCCCTGGGAAGCTGTGGCGACATTTAATCCTTCTGCAGTGCGAACGAATGATGGTGTACGCATCTACTATCGCGCCCTTGGAAATCCTGACGCGCTCCAGACACCAACTGCCAATCTTTCGACTATTGGCACGGCCTTTTCTGAAGACGGCGTACATTTCCACTCGCGACAGCAAGTCATTGTGCCAGAGGCGCCCTGGGAAGCGTTTGGTTGCGAAGATCCTCGCGTAACTCACTTTGAGGGCCGCTGGTACTGCTTCTATACCGCTCTCGGCGGCTACCCTTTCGGCCCAGACAACATTAAAGTCGCACTTGCTGTGGGCGACGAGCCGAATGTGTTCACTGAGCGGCACCTTATCACACCCTTTAATGCAAAGGCCGCTACATTATTCCCTGAGCGCATTGACGGCGACGTAGTCATGCTTCTCACAGCCCATACGGATTGGACTGCTGACCATCCGCGACCGACGATAGCACTCGCGCGAGCAAAGGAAGTGTCCGATTTCTTTACGCCGGAGTACTGGGAAAAGTGGCATGAGCATTTAGCAGACCACGCGCTGCCCGAACTGCGCCGTATAGATGCAGACCATATCGAAGTAGGCGCTTCGCCACTACTCACGAAGGACGGGTGGTTGCTCATCTACTCCTACATTCAGGATTACTACGATGGGAGTAGGCGCACCTTTTCTATTGAGGCAGCGCTTCTCGATGCACATAATCCTCAGAAACTTATCTCTCGCACCGAATCTATGCTCGTACCGCAGGAATTCTATGAAGAGTATGGGGTCGTCCCCGACATTGTCTTCCCGACCAGCATCACACTGAATGATAGTGGGATGCTCGATATCTGGTATGGCGCCGCTGATACGGTGTGTGCGAAAGCAAGCGTAAAACTCGAATACCTCTTGCAAGCGCTCGGTCCCACGACACGCACCTTCACTCGTGCCGCCCAGAACCCTATTCTTACACCGCGCAAGGAAGGATTTGATAGTCGTGATGTCTTTAATACTGCAAGTATTGATCTCAATGGTTCGGTGTATCTCCTCTATCGCGCGATGGATGGGAATAATACATCCACCATCGGCTTGGCGATTTCAAAGGATGGCGTCACTATTGATGAACGTCTGCCGGAACCGATATATGTGCCGCGCGCTGAATTCGAGATGAAGCGCGGAAGCGCGACAGGCAATTCGGGCTGTGAGGACCCGCGCATCGTACGCATCGATGATACGCTCTACATGACCTATACAGCCTATGATGGTGTGCACTCGCCTAAGGGTGCTGTGTCATCGATTAGTGTCTCTGATTTCCTCGCGAACAAATTCGACATGTGGTCAGTTCCTCTTCTTCTCACTCCTGAGAATGTGGATGACAAAGATTTAGCATTGCTGCCTGAGAAAGTCGGGAAAAACTTCCTACTGTACCACCGCATCAACAGTCAGCTATGCGCTGACCTCTTGCCCGACCTCACGTCCGGAAAACGAGTAAGCAGATGCATAGAAATCATAGCGCCCCGCAAGGGTATGTGGGACAGCGAAAAAGTAGGTAGTGCGGCACCTCCTATCAAAGTCGGCGATAACTGGCTCATGATTTACCACGGCGTCTCGCGCCATGCGACCTATCGTCTGGGAGCGCTGCTACTTGACGGCTCTGGTACGAACGTCCTTGCTCGAACCGCAGACCCCATCTTCGAACCTATTGAGACCTACGAAAAGGAAGGGGAAGTTCCCAATGTAGTCTTTTCATGTGGAGCAGTCGTGCGCGGCGATACGCTACTCCTCTATTACGGCGGTGCGGACAAGGTAATCGGCGTCGCTACTGCCTCCCTGTCGCGCATCATAGATGCACTCTCATGAAAAACTACAGCACTATCATGTTCGATCTCGACGGCACGCTTGCCGAAAGCAAAGCACCGCTCACCACAGAGATGGCTGCACTGCTCGCAGAGCTCATGTCGAAGAAGAATGTGGCGGTTATTTCTGGCGGCGGACTGCCACAATTCCTTACACAAATCGTTGACCGTCTTCCCCTCAATGCGAATCTTGCTCAGCTCTACCTTCTACCGACAAGCGGTGCGGCGCTCTATACCTATGATGCTGGCGAATGGAGAGAAGTGTACGAAGAGAGCCTCTCTGAAGACGAGGCTCGCAGTATTGAGGAAGTGATACGTGATGCAGCAAAAGAAACTGGCCTGATTGATTTCTCCGAATCAGTGTGGGGCGAACGAATTGAATATCGCAAGGCACAAGTGACTCTCTCAGCACTTGGTCAGCAAGCCCCTATCGAGGCGAAAAGACAATGGGACCCAGACCACACGAAGCGTCAGGTGCTTGTAGCTCTTATTGCCCCTCGTCTCCCGCAGTTTTCAATCAAGATAGGAGGCACCACAAGCATCGATGTCACTAAAAAAGGTATTGATAAGGCATATGGGGTACAAGAGCTTTCTAAGTTCATCCATGAACCAATCGAGTCAATGCTGTATATGGGCGACGCACTCTTCCCTGGAGGCAATGACGAAGCGGTAAAGAGGTCTGGTATCGAAACGAAGCAGGTTGCAGATCCTTCTGATACTGCGCGCGTTATCGAAGAAATACTTAGCGCTTCATAAGCCGCACGAGACGTATAGCTTCGAATGAATGTCTGCCGCGAAGCGCATGGAATACGGGCGCGAGCCGCTCACTACTATCAGCAGCGAGCGCTTCATGTATCTCATCGACGGCGTCGATTGGCACCAAGTGGGCGAAATCGCTACGCAACAGCTTCCCTATCTCAGCTAATTCCTCAAGGTGCTTCACGATAGTTGATGCCGTAAGTGCTCGTGCTTTTGCGACCTCGGAGAGCGACTTGCCATCACGCGCCGCTTGCAAGGTCTCCGCGAGCCGACCTGGCAGTCCTCCTGTTCTCTTCCCAGCCTTAGCCCGTGCGATGCCGTCTTCGGCTGTCTCACTCTGCCACGCGCCTCCCATTGCCTTTACGAATTTCTTCTGCAAATCAACAGTTTCGGATTCCTTCATTTCTGTAAACGCTTCGCGCGCCGCCTCAGAGGCGGCGCGGAAATCTCTGTCCTTTTCCAAAATCTCCGGATGCACTTCAAGTGCGCGCTGATTCAGACCAGTAAGGTAGACACCCGAGAGCCGGCGTACACGAGAAAGCGCCACATAGCCTTGGCCGTATTCAAATGCTCTCGAGAGATCCATGATGGCCGCGTCCATGCTCATCCCCTGACTCTTGTGCACCGTCATCGCATACGCGAGCCGAAGCGGCAGTTGCGAAACGCTTGCTTTGACCTTTCCTTGTTCCTCAAGTTGCCATTCCATCGGCTCGGTGCTCACTGTGCGACCATCTTTGGTCTCGACTATCGGCTGACCGCCCGCATCAAAACCCGTCACGATACCGAGCGTGCCGTTCACAAATTTTCCCTGGGGAGAATTCTTAGTGAACATAACTGCCGCACCCTGTTTGAGTTCAAGAACCTCTGGTGAGAGGCAGCCACGCTTCAGTCCTTCGACGAGCGAGTCCTTTCCTTTGGCGCTCATGCGGAATTTCTTCACTGGACTGGATATCTTCTCAAGCTCGCTTGCATTGATACGATCAACGTCTGCATTATGAGAGAACAGTTTCGGCGCATCCGGAGGAAGGTCTGTAGGCTCGCTCTGGCGCCGCATCAGCTCTTCGTAATGCATTTCTTCAACTTCTCCCGAGCGTATAGCCGAAAGGATATTCAGGAAATCGGCGTCGTCTTGGCGATACTGCTCAGTGAGATAGCACGTGAGCAGATTCAGGTTGCGCCACACCGGCGACGCATAGGAGAACACTGCCTCGCGATTGCGCGATACTGGCGGTAACTGAAAGAAGTCTCCTACCAGGACGACCGTCAGCCCTCCGAAAGGCGCGTCGATGCGCCGGACTTCGCGGCAGACCGCATCTGCCATCTCAAACGTACTTGCCGAGAGCATGGAAATTTCTTCGATGATGAGTACGCTCGCTTTCTGGATGCGGCGAGCAATATGCTCCTTGCTTGCGATGCGGTCGACGTCGGCAGGAGAAAGCGATTCACTAATACCGATACCGCTCCAAGAATGGAGCGTCATGCCTCCCACGTGCGTGGCGGCGATACCCGTAGCAGCAGTCACCGATGGCTCAATGCCCGAAGAGCGAAGCCAATCAATGAATGCATTGATTGTGTGCGTCTTACCGCTCCCCGGCTCGCCAGTCAGGAAGACATTCGCGCCCGTCTTGAGTATGGTAAGTGCTTCTCCCTGAGTCATAGAGAACACTCTACCAGATGCGGCTCCTTTGCCATCTATTACTGCAATCTTGACGCGAGCATACTGCTACCGAATACCTGTATCGCAGGAGATGGTGGTCGTCGCGTACGCATGCGGCGCAACTATTGCGGTAATAGTAGTACATCGCGGTAGTGTCTTGCCGCTTCCAGCTTGGATTGAATACGTGCCCGCGGGAAGATCTACTTTAAATGCACCTGTGGTCGTCGACAGTGTGGTAGTGAACACAGAGTTTGAGCCGCTCTTATGGACAGTAATCGTCGTAGCATACGGCCTATCAACACACTCAGTGTTAGGCGGATTCTTCATGACTGGGCAGATTGGTCCGATTGAAACGGATCCGAGAATACCCGAGGTGTACGGAGGCAAGTCGGAACCAAGTTGCGGGCATTTAGCAAATACGCACTGCGGGCCAGTACGATTCACAAAGGAACCATCCGGACAGAGCTGGGTGTCTGCTGCGCACGCACTGAACGAATTTTTTGCGACTCGTGTATAGATAGTCCACGATGCAATGGTGATAATAACTACTAACCCTACTGTCATAAGTGTAGACGTTTTCATGTCCATAAGTATATATCAACGCCATGCGATGTAATAGGAAATCCACTCATGCAATACGGCTGCGGGCGACTAATGAGCA
>DIZH01000002.1 GCA_002429325.1 Patescibacteria group bacterium UBA6033
CGAGGCGTTTTTGTCTTTCTTGGTGCGTCCGTGATATTTTATATACAGCATCATGAGATATCTCATCGTACTTTCTGTAAGAACTGTTGGAACGCGTTGGCCATGGTTCAATCGCATGACCTATCGACCGTTCAAGGGCGCACATTTCGGGTTTTGGTACCACCTTCCCTGGAACCGGAAATCCTACGTCGCCTGCGCGACGCTCTAACCCGCTGATCCACTGCAGTTGTTTCTCTCCTATTCGCATGCTTTACTATCCCGTAAGTCCCCGGAGGACGTATGTGCATTCGGTGCACCCCTTGGCCAGAGTCAGTCGACGGATAAAAGCCAAGTCAGTGTACGTGCGGTCTCCGGGGGCGTATTCGCCTAGGTCTTTCACGAAACAATCCTGCCTTGCGGCGGGATTTCGTCTTTCTTGCATCTTTTTGAGGGGTAGGGTAGAGTGCGGATACGCTACGAACGGTGCCCACGACCGGTCCTATGGCAATTCGCGCGACGCGATTGCTGTCGCGCGTTTTGCTTTAGTTCGACCGTGCTCACCACAAGTAAAAACACATGAAATTCATCCTCGCAACAAAAGAGAACATGGTCCGCGTCTTCGCGGATGATGGTCGCGCCTATGCAGGAACCATTTTGAACGTGGCACCGGTGACGGTGACCCAAGTCAAGACCGCAGAAGGGAAGGACGGCTACTCGGCTGTCCAGGTTGGTCAGGGTACTCGTAAGACGAAGAACATCAGCAAGGCTGTCCTCGGCCACACGAAAGGCGCTGGCTATGAAGCCATTCGCGAATTCGCTGGTGCTGAGGGCCTCGAGGTCGGTGCAAGCATCGATGCTTCGATTTTCGCAGTCGGCGATACCGTCCGTGTGTCCGGCCTCACTAAAGGTAAGGGCTTCACGGGTGTGGTGAAGCGCCATGGCTTCCACGGCGGTCCGCGCTCTCACGGTCAGAAGCACACAGAGCGATCCCCGGGTTCTATCGGCGGTTCAGGCGGTCGCGCTGGCGGTCGCGTCGTGAAAGGCAAGAAGATGGCGGGCCGTATGGGCGCCGAGCGCGTGACCGTGACGAATCTCAAGGTCCTTGCGGTCGACAAGGCATCAGGGCAGATGATTATCTCAGGTGCCGTACCAGGCCGCCGCGGTACGCTGCTCGAAGTCATTGGCGCATAAATTTCAATACCATGACAACTGAAAAGAAAACAACGAAGAAAGCCGCAGCAACTCCTAAAGAGAAGTTTGTGAAAGCTGCGCTTGGTGAAGTTTCCATTTTCTCTATGACCGGCGAGAAGGTCGGCAGCATTGCTCTCCCCGAGAGTCTCTTCGGCGCACCATGGAAGAATGATCTCGTGCACCAGGTGACTACGGCAATGCAGGCGAATGCCCGCCAGAGCCGCGCACACACCAAGGACCGCTCTGAAGTATCCGGCGGCGGCAAGAAGCCGTGGGCACAGAAGGGAACTGGTCAGGCTCGTCACAGCTCCACTCGTTCTCCTATCTGGCGTCACGGCGGTGTGACCTTCGGTCCGCGCTCTGAACGTGATTGGACGGAGAAGATAAACAAGAAGATGCGCAATGGCGCGCTCCTCTCAGTGCTTTCGAAGAAGGCCAAGGACGGTGAGATTATTCTCGTCGATAAGTTCGCCTTTACTGAGCCGAAGTCCGCTATGGGCAAGTCAGTACTCGAGAAGCTTTCCGTGGGAGCATCGGCCGCAACGCTCGCATCAAAGAAAAAGAACGCCGCACTCCTCGCGCTCGCTGGCTACGATGCAAACACTATCAAGAGCTTCAGCAATTTCGGCAACGTGATGACTGAAGAGGCACGCAACCTGAACCCACTCTCAATCATGACGCACAAATATCTCATCATTGAGAAGCCGGAGGAGACGTTTGCGGCTCTTATGAAGCGCGTCGCGACTAAATAATTTACTATGGCAATTTTCGGCACTACAAAGAAAGAAAAGAAAGTCACGGTCGCGAAAAAGCGCACGGCTCATTCGACGAAGACGCTTCATGGCGCCGCAAACGACATCATTCGCGCGCCTTGGTTCTCTGAGAAGGCGCTCATTGCGACGGAGAGGGGCGTGTATGCGTTCGCGGTCCGTCCGGATGCCACGAAGCCTGAGATAGCGGGTGCTATCAAGGAGATCTACAACGTCTCTCCTCGCGCCATCCGCATCGTCAATCTTCCTGCGAAGCATAAAATGATGCGCACTCGCCGCGGCATCGGCACGCGCGCTGCCCGTTGCAAAGCGTATGTCTACCTCAACGCAGGGGATACCATTCAATTTGCGTAATATTCAGTATGAAAATCTACAAACCAACCACTGATAGCCGTCGCCACATGACCACGCTTCCGTACAAGGAGCTCTTGTCTGGCGATAAACCGCACAAGCCGCTTCTCGCTGCGAAGAAGCGTCGTGGCGGCCGCAACGCCTTTGGGCGCATCACGGTTCGCCATCAGGGTGGCGGTCATAAGCGCCGTTTGCGGGAAGTCGACTTCACGTACAACAAGAAGAATATTCCTGCGACCATCGAGACCGTGGAATATGATCCGTTCCGCAGCGCATTCATCGGTCTCGCGCTCTATCGCGATGGTGAACGCCGCTATGTGGTCATTCCGAAAGAGGTGAAAGCCGGCAGCACATTCATCGTTGCCGAAGACGCACCACTTACAGCAGGAAATCGCCTTCCTCTCGGCAGTATTCCAGTCGGTACGTCCGTTTATAATATAGAAATCGCTCCAGGTACGGGCGCAAGCTTGGTCCGCTCCGCTGGAAACTTCGCTGAAGTAATCGCGCATGACGCGGGCTATGCCCAGATCAAGCTCCCTTCGACGGAAGTCCGCAAAGTGTCCGATCTCGCATGGGCAAGCATAGGTGCCGTCGGCAACGAAGAGCACAATCTCGTCGTCATCGGTAAAGCCGGCCGCAGCCGCTGGATGGGCATCCGCCCGACAGTTCGCGGTACTGCTATGAACCCAGTTGACCACCCGCACGGCGGTGGTGAAGGGCGCCAGGGTCGCGGTCTCCGTCGCGCGAAGACGAAGTGGGGCAAGCCGTCTGGCAAGGGTCAGAAGACTCGCACCCCGAAGAAGTACTCGAACGTCTTCATCGTCTCTCGTCGTAAGGTCGGCAAAAAGCGTAAGGGATAATTTCAAAATAAAAATATGAGGGCCACGACAAGTGTCGTGGCCCTCTCTCGTTTCGGTAGGTCATTGGATGTCGCCGACCGAGAGTTCCCCAGCTATGAGCAGACGGAGTACTTCGTCGCTCATGACGCCGAGCTCAATCTTCCGTTCCCCGAACAGGTTCTTGATTCTTCTCCGGCCGATTTTCAGGGCCGTTTCAAGATCTTTCGTGTCTATCGCGATGCTCTGGGGGATGAAGTTCTCAGAGCCACGGCCTGGGGACCGACTGCTTCGAGGTCTCTCCATAAAGAAAAAATAGTACATTTGGTACTCCCATGGCTTAGAAGTATTCGTCGCACGGAAGGAACTCAGGCTTCGGTTCGATGATATGGTTGGATACCAGTGGCAACTCAGTGAGTGGCGAAATCTGCGCGCGCCGGTACAGTGTCCCGCCGCACCGAACCGCCCCCTGTCTGAGGAAATCCGCGGCAATGTCATGCGCCGCAGACTTGTCGTCTGCTTCGATGTCATGCGTCCTACTTTCGTGAATCGCTTTACTCAGGTCGTACGAGGCCGGACGTGGCTGAGAGTAATAGAACGAGTACTTCATCGGAGCTCCTTACCCCTTACCGGGGTTGTGTATCTGTCGAAAAGATACACTCTATTGTCTTTTAGCGATAGTCTGGTTTAAGAATGCTCGAAAGTTGCGAGACTGGGATACGGAGCGTCTGCGGGCCGGCAGTATACGCGGCGACCTGATACGGAGCGAAAAGCACGACGAAATCTTTGTTATCAAAGAAGAAATTCTCGAAGTTTTTATTTCCGGGTGTCGTACCACTATCAATCATTCCTGTGTCAGCTCCATCGCCGATAATGCCAGGGAGCATCGTGCGGGCGAGTGATGAGAGGGTGCTCGAATACGGAGAGCTAGGCGTAAACACATCGCTCAGTGCAAGTGATGCTCCCGTCGTCGTGTCGAAGGTGAACGTATGGAAGGAGGTATTGCCATGGGCGCCGAGCGTATCCGTATAGACAGTGAAGATGTAGGACACCGTGCGAGGCGATGAAGCGATGAGATAGACGATATTTAGTGTTTCCTTGCGCCCTTGGTCAAATCCCATCATTTTGATATCTTGCGCCGTGAGGCTGTCGAATTTTCCATCGGTCTTGAACTGTGCGATCGTACTGCCGACGAAATTCTTCATCTGGGCGATGGCTGCAGCGTCAGCGCTTGCGCCGACTGACGTGAGGAGCTGCGTACTAGTCGCATAATTGGCCGCGATGTCGTAGTACGCGGCATGCTCGGTATAGCTTCCTGCTGGCAGATTTGAAGCATCGGCCGTTCCAGGAGCTTTTGCTGGAAGCGGTCGCAGAAGGGCATAGGCGATAATGCCTACAAGGACGACTAAAATCGCTCCCGCCCCTATAAGAGTGTCTTTTTTCATATGCCGACAGTGTAGCAAACTTATGCAATGTGTCGTCTAGGTTTCCGACAGAGGCCAAGTTACATTTGTCAGTATGAACCCACAACTCATTGAGTATATTAAAGCCGCCCTAGCAAGCGGCCAAACGCGTGATGCAGTAAAAGTCGCTCTCATACAGAACGGATGGAAGACCGAAGATATACAAGCAGGATTTGACGCGACGTCACCGGCCGATCCTTCGATACCGGTTATGGCGATGAGCGTATCTGCACATTCGAAACTACCGATAGCCCTTGGGGCAGTGGCCATTGTTGTAGTGTTCCTCGGCGCCGGCGGATGGGTATGGGCTACACAACAGCCGAAAAATTCTGACGCTACGGTCGCTAATGTTTCCTTACCTTCCGCGACAACTTCCGAATCTGTCTCAGTAGGCACGACCGGAACTTCTACGGCTATCGTTGGTCCTGAAGTCACATCTGAAATAGATAAATATGGTGTTGATTTATACACGCTCAAACAAGGAACAACTACAATAGATAAGGCAACTCCTGTAAAAACAAAAATTGTATACACAAGAACAGGAGATACGATAGAAAGGAATGTCACTCAAAATACCTCAGGTAGCACAAGTACTATGACCAACACGATAGATATGAATGCAAAGAAAAATCTTCCTGCGATGATACATGATATTGAGATTAAAGTGGCTGCAGATTGCAGCGACAGTACAAGCAAGACATGTTCCATTGGCAAGAAGTTCATTGCCTACTTAAAGACAACATGTTTGCCACTTACAACCAATGAAGAGGTCAGTGGATGCATACTGGCGGCGACCATGGGCGCGGCTACAGGTTCGTTATAAATAGCGTCGCATAAACCCGACCTTTCTATGGAGCCTGAAACTACTGATATTGGAAGTTCAGCTTGGAGCACAATGAAGTCGAGCCGGCGGTTTTGGATAGTGGCTGCCATTTCTGTCTTGGCGGCTCTGTATTTCATCAATATATGGTTCCTGTTGCCCATACTCTTTTACTTTATGATAACGGTCAATAAAGTCAGGGATTCTTTTTGGAAGCAGTTTGCAGAAACGAATAGCTGGACCTATATAGGGAACACAGATGCAAGTGGCGAGTCCGGAGTTATGTTTAAGCAGGGGAGCGGCGTGGGGGTTTTAGAACATCTTATAGCGGGTAGTGTCGACGGGAGAGCTATGAGACTCTTCCAGTACCAGTTCAGTGTTAAAAGAGGTAAGGATCGAGAGTCGTTCTTCTATACGGTCTTTTCTTTCAAGTTCAAGGGATCGTTCCCAGATGTATATTTGAATAACAAGCATAATGCCTACAGCATCAGCGTCGGAGAAGAAATCCCCCTACCTGTGGAATTCGAGAAACAGTTTTCTCTGTCAGCACCAAAGGAATATGAGGTTGAAGCGCTTGAGATCTTTACGCCCGAGGTGTTGGCAAAACTGCTAGACGGCGGGTTTACTCACGATGTGGAATTCATTGGGCAAGAAATGCATCTGTTTGTAGACGGTTATATAGATTCACTTGCAAAACTGAAAGAAGAGTTCGGCAGGGCAGTGGCGTTGGAGAAGTTACTGGAAGTGAAGCTAGATAGGTTCAAATTCGACCAGGTCGGCAACATGCCGACAACGCTGTAACGACGATACCCCGCGAGGCGACGCCTTGCGGAGCATTGTCGTAGTGCCAAAATCGAGAGTTATTTCCCTTGTAATATGACGATTTTGCAGTATTTTCCAATTAGAGACGAATACTATATATGTCAAGGTTCTGAAACGGATTAGGGTTTATGAGGGTGTTTTGGAGCGGTACATTTGACTCTGAAGCTGGCTTCCTGTATCTTTCTTATATCCCGCTGCGCGGGCTTTTCATTACTTTTTATGTCACGATCACTCAAGAAAGGACCCTTTGTGGACGTCAAACTCCTGAAGAAGATCCTCGATAAGAAACCAGCATCTGCTGGCGTGATTAAGACATGGGCACGACGCAGCCAAATCAGCCCAGAAATGGTCGGGTTCTCCTTCGGAGTTCATAACGGCAAGACCCACATTGAGATAACAGTCTCTGAGGAAATGGTGGGGCACCGCCTCGGCGAATTCTCTCCGACCAAGAAGTTCGTCCGCCACGGAGGCAAGATGCAGAAGGAACTCGAATCGAAGCGCCAGGCGTCTGAGATTGCTGCAGCAAAGTCTGCGAAGGAATCTCCTGCAAAGGCTCCTGCCAAGAAGAAATAATATATGTCCCAAGCTACCCTCAAAAGCTATAATCAGTCCCCACGCAAGGTTCGCCTAGTGACTGACCTCGTAAAAGGGAAGAAGATTCCTGCTGCCTTGGTCGCACTTGAGTTCTTGCCGCGCCGCGCTTCAGAACCAGTAGCAAAAGTCATTAAAAGCGCTGCCGCAAACGCAAAAGCACAGGGAAAGAATCCGGATGAGATGACCATTCAGTCGATTATCGTCGAGAGCGCTGGCATGATGAAGAAGTATATGCCGCGCGCGTTTGGCCGTGCTGCTCCGATTCGCCGCCGCAAGAGCCGTGTTATCGTGCACCTCGCATAATTTTAATATGACACACACCGTACATCCTTACGCTCATCGCCTCGGCATCATCCGAGACTGGAAGAGCCGCTGGTTCGCAGCGGATAGCAAGAGCTATCGCGAAAATATCCTCGTCGATGAGACTATCCGCCGTTTCCTCATGAAGCGCCTGCGCGGTACCTACACGAGCACTATTGAAATCGAGCGTTCAGCCAATGAATTGCGCGTTACTATCTCCACGGCACGTCCAGGATTGGTCATCGGCCGTTCAGGCGAGAATTCAGTAAAGCTGCGCACCGAACTGACCAGCGTCGTCCACAAAGTAGCACCGAAGGACCACCGCACAATCAAGCTCGATATCAACGAGATACGCCAGCCCGAAACCGATGCGGCAGTTGTTGCCTACATGGTGGCTGAAGGACTCGAGAAGCGTATGCCGTTCC
The DNA here is from genome assembly GCA_002429325.1 of Patescibacteria group bacterium UBA6033. Taxonomy (GTDB): domain Bacteria; phylum Patescibacteriota; class Minisyncoccia; order Phycocordibacterales; family Phycocordibacteraceae; genus C7867-001. Next base: position 7,552 of record DIZH01000002.1, read on the forward strand.
GCCGCGTACTGAAGCAAACGATTGAGAAGGTTATCGCCGCACGCGAGGTCGAAGGTGTGCGTATCGCAGTCTCCGGCCGCCTCGGCGGGGCTGAGATGAGTCGCAAGGAGGAACTCAAGAAGGGTCGTATTCCGCTCCAGACCTTCCGTGCTGATATCGATTTCGCTCACGAGAAGGCATATCTTCCGTACGGCGTCATTGGCATCAAGGTATGGATCTTCCGCGGGAACGTCTATCAGGACAAGAAGACACCAGTTCGCATGAGCGAGACTGCACCAGCGCGCAGCTAATATTTGAGATATGTTGTTTCCTAAAAAAGTAAAACATCGCAAGTGGCAGACGCAGCGCTTGAGCGAAAAGCGGCTTAATCGCCCTGATACCCGCGGCATCAGCGTCACGTTCGGCTCATTCGGGCTCAAGGCGCTGACACCGGCGCGTATCACCAGCAATCAGATCGAAGCTGCGCGTAAGGTTCTCACGCGCGCAACGGCAAAGACAGGGAAGCTCTGGATTCGTATCTTCCCTGATCGACCGGTCACGGCAAAGCCAGCGGAGGTCGGTATGGGTAGCGGTAAGGGCGATCCGAAACACTACGTCTTCCAGGTGCGTCCAGGTCGCATACTCTTCGAGATGGACGGCGTCGACGAGAAGATTGCACGCGAGCACCTGCGCCAAGCAAGCATGAAATTGCCGGTCAAGACCGCTATCGTGACGCGTCAATAATTGCTTTATTTCTATTTATATGGCAAAAAAGGAAGTAATGACCACGAAGACTGAACAGGAGCTTGCGAAGCTCCTCGTCGAGACCCGTATGGAGCTGCGCACCCAGCGCTTTGCTGCTGCCGGCGCTCGCGCGAAGGATTCGAACACGCCGAAGAAGCTTCGACAGACGGTCGCTCGAGTGCTGACGGAACAACATATGCGTGCGCTCAAGGCCATCTAATACCATGGAAACAAAAATTTCACGCCCTCAATCATTCACCGGCACTGTCGTAAAGGCAGCGATGACCGACACTGCAACCGTCCGCGTGGACCGGTATGTAAAGAACGCAAAGTACAAGAAGTATTTCGTACGCTCGAAGAAGTTCCTCGCGCACAATCCAGGCAATGTGGCTCAGGTGGGCGACACGGTGACTATCGTTGCTTCTCGTCCGATCTCTAAGTTGAAGAGCTTCATCATCGACGCGACCAAGACGGTCAAGGCGGAGAATGTCACCGAATAATATATGTTGCAGCCTCAATCCATTGTGTCAGTAGCAGATAACTCCGGCGGCAAAGTCGCTCGCATCTTCAAGGTGCTCGGCGGAAGCAAGCGTCGCTATGCGGAGATTGGCGATTCTGTCGTGGTCTCTATCCAGACTGCAGAGCCTCGCAAGGCGGTGAAGAAGAAAGATATCTATCGCGCAATCGTCGTCCGCCAAGTGAAGCCGTTCGGTCGCAAGGATGGCTCGTATGTGCGCTTTGATGAGAACGCGGTCGTACTCATCGAGAAGCAGGGAAAGGAGATGGGTCCGAAAGGGAACCGCATCTTCGGTCCGGTCCCGCGCGAGCTTTCTGAACTCGGATGGCACTCTATTGTGTCACTCGCAGCTGACGTCGTCTAATAATTTTCGTATGCACGTCAAAAAAGGAGACAAAATAAAGGTAATCGCAGGTAAAGACAAAGGGAAGACCGGCACTATTCTTCGTGCCTTGCCGAAAGAGGATAAGGTCGTCGTCGAAGGAGTCGCAATCGCGAAGCGCCACGTGAAGGGTCGCGCAGGTGAGGTCGGCCATATTGCTGAGCGCCCACGCCCAATCCACGTATCGAATGTTCGCCTCGAATCAGCCAAAGGCGCAAAATAAAAGAGCATATGTCTATCACCAAACAAAAACAGCAATCTTCCTACAGCGTACTCGCGAAGGATTTTGGCTACACGAGCTCGATGCAGGGCCCGCGTATCCAGAAGGTCATCGTATCGACCGGCGTCGGCAAGAAGCGCGACAAGAAGCAGCTCGAGCTCATCGAGGACCGTCTCGCGAAGATCACTGGTCAGAAGCCATCACTACGCCCAGCGCGTATGTCCATCGCCTCCTTCAAGGTACGTGAGGGCGACACGGTCGGCATGCAGGTCACGCTCCGTGGCGCGCGTATGTTCGATTTCATCGATAAGGTCATCCATATCGCTCTTCCTCGTACTCGCGACTTCCGCGGCCTCAAGGCGACCGCCATCGATTCGATGGGGAATCTCACTATCGGCATCAAAGACAACACTATTTTCCCCGAGACGAGCGATGAGGATCTGAAGGACGTCTTCGGGCTTGCTATCACTATCGTCACGACGGCCAAGTCGAAGGCCGAAGCTGAGGCATTCTTCCGCTATCTCGGACTCCCGCTTATCGTTGACGGAGACGTAAAACGCTGATATTCTCTAACTACGCTCCTCGGAGCTTTATTTTTTATGGCAAAGAAATCCCAACTCGCACGACTCGCTAAAAAGACGAAACTCGTTGCGAAATATGCAGTCAAACGCGCAGCGCTCAAGGCTGCGGGTGACTCTGCGGGACTCCAGAAGCTTCCGAAGAACTCCTCGCCAGTGCGTTTGAAGAACCGTTGCGCCATCACCGGCCGCTCCCGCGGCTATATGCGCACGTTCGGCCTCTCTCGTATCCAATTCCGCGAGCTCGCGCTCGAAGGGAAGATTCCAGGCGTAAAGAAAGCATCATGGTAACTGACCGCATCGGAGATTTCATCATTCGCTTGCAGAATGCCGCTCGCATCGGCAAGCCGTCTGTAAAGATGCCGTATTCCTCACACGTAGTTGCTATCGCGAAGAAGCTCAAGGAGCTTGGTTTCGTCACGTCAGTTGAAGTAAAGGCGATAGGGGAAAGCGAGGTGAAGAAAGAGACTGTCGTCATGCTCGCCTACAATGAGAAGGGTCAGTCGAAGCTTCGCGGCGTGAAGCGCATCAGCAAGCCAGGTCGCCGTCTGTATGTTCCCTCGAGCGAAGCTCATCGTGTGAAGGGGGGCACTGGCGTACGCATCATCTCATCGTCGACAGGTATCGTGTCAGACTCTGAAGCGCGCAAAGCGCATGTCGGCGGTGAGAACCTGTTTGAAATTTGGTAATTGAAATATGAGCCGCCTCGCAAAAAAACCAACAGCCGCAGGGAAGACCGATGTCTCGGTCGCTAGTGGCGTCCTCACGGTGAAGGGAACTAAAGGAACGCTCACCAAGCGCGTCCATCCTTCAGTCAGCATTACCGTCGATAACGGCAGCGTGACTATCGCGCCGAAGGATCACTCACGGCTCGCTAAGGCGCTCATCGGCACCTATGCATCGCATGTGAAGAATATGGTTCAAGGCGTCGAGACGCCGTTTATGAAGAAGCTTATTCTCGAAGGCGTCGGCTACAAAGTCGAAGTGAAAGGCAAGGATGTCGTGCTCACGGTCGGTTTCTCGCATACCGTCCCGCTCACTATCCCAGCTGACGTCACCGCAACGGTTGAAAAGAACGTCATCAAGCTCGAGAGTATCAACAAAGAGTCGGTCGGGCAATTCGCCGCAAATATTCGCCGCGTGAAGCCGCCGGAGCCGTATCTCGGCAAAGGCATTCGCTACGATGGCGAAGTCATCCGACGCAAGCAGGGCAAGAAAGCAGTATAAACTTTATGAACCACGCACCCACAACTAAAAGTGAACTCCGCCAGCGCCGCCACGCGCGCGTGCGCGCTATTGTGAAGGGCACGGCAGAACGCCCTCGCCTCGCGGTGTATCGCAGTAATCGTTTCGTATCAGCACAGCTCATCGACGACACGATAGGGAAGACTATCGCTGCCGCACATGGTCGCGATTTCAAAGGTCCGCAGTCCGTACAGGCAAAGGAGGTCGGAAAGACTATTGCCGAGAAAGCGAAAGCCGCAGGCATCAGTGCAATCGTATTCGATCGCGCGGGGTATCGCTACGGCGGGCAAGTGAAGACACTTGCTGATGCTGCGCGGGAAGCCGGCCTTACTTTTTAATACTCTATGTCAACAATGGAACCAGAAGTGATACAGGAAGAAACGGTGGTCGAATCGCCAGTGGCGACGGTTGCTGAGAACGTGGAAGGTGTTGTGACACCAACAGGTGCTGCAGCATTAGTCGCACGTCCAGGTGCTCGCGGCTCGATTCGTGGACGCAGCGGCGGCCGCCCAGGCGGCCGTGGCCCACGCCCCCCTCGCGAGCGCGGCGAGTTCGACCAGGTGACCATCGATGCGCGCCGCGTGGCTCGCGTGATGGCCGGTGGCCGACGTTTCAACTTCAGCCTCGTCGTCGTTATTGGCGACCGCAAAGGTCGCGTCGGTGTGGGTCTTGGTAAGGGCGTCGATACAGCACTTGCTATCGACAAAGCGACACGGGACGCCAAGAAGCATCTTTTCACGATTCCTCGCACGGCTTCAGGTTCTATTCCTCATGAGGTTTCAACCAAGTATGCGTCATCGACGGTTGAGATTATTCCGTCTCGCGGCCGCGGTCTCGTTGCAGGTTCGGCGATGCGCACGGTGCTCGACCTTGCGGGCGTTACGGATGTCGTTACCAAGATTCACTCACGCTCGAAGAACAAGCTCACCATCGCACGAGCAACGGTCGAGGCTCTGAAGAAGCTCCGCAGTAAATAGTTTTCATACCATGCAACTCAACACCATAGCTCCTCGCACCAAGAACAAGAAGAACGCACCGGTCGGTCGCGGCGGCAAGCGTGGCAAGACCTCTGGTCGCGGCGGCAAGGGCCAGACGGCTCGCGCCGGCCATCACATACGCCCGGAAGTACGCGACCTCATCAAGAAGCTCCCAAAGCTCCGCGGCCATGGTAAAAATCGCGCTCGCACCGTACGTACGAATCGCATTGCGACCTCAGCAGTGAACCTTACTGCGCTTGAAGCTGCTTACAAAGCAGGGGAGACCGTTTCTCCAGCTTCCTTGGTTGCTCGCGGTCTCGTTCGTCGCGCAAAAGGTCGTGCCCCGGTCGTGAAGATCCTCGGTACCGGTACCCTCACCAAGGCGCTCGTCATCAGAGGGTGTACACTGTCTGATGCCGCTCGTGCCGCGCTCGTCGCGGTCGGGGGAACCAGCCATGATTAACTCTTTTGTTCATAAAATCAAACTGACTTTCGGCGACGCTGAAATCCGCACTCGCGTTCTTTTTGTCGTCGGTGCACTCGTTCTCTTCCGTTTTCTTGCGACTATTCCTATTCCAGGCGTCGATAAAAACGCGCTTGCTTCGTTTTTCGCAAGCAATCAATTTTTTGGACTCATGAATGTCTTCTCAGGCGGCGGATTGTCTCATCTTTCCATTGTGATGCTCGGCGTCGGTCCGTATATCACAGCATCCATCGTGATGCAGCTCGCGACTATCGTCTTCCCGCAGGTGAAGCAGGCATACTTTGAGAATGGCGAAGCTGGGCGCGCTCAGTTCATCGAATGGAGCCGCCTCCTCACTATCCCTATCGCAGTGCTTCAGGCCATCGGCTTTTTGTTCCTGCTTGAGAGTCAGAGCGTGATAGGGCACTTGGGTACGCTCGCGCTAGTCGGTGACATTGCCATTGTCACTGCTGGTTCACTCCTCCTCATGTGGCTCGGCGAACTCGTGACGGAATTCGGCATCGGCAACGGCGTGTCACTTATCATCCTCGCCGGTATTCTTGCGCGCGTACCCTCAAGCATCTCGCAAACTATCTTCGCGTCGAGCGTTGCGAATATCCCTGCGTATCTCGCATTCACTGCTCTTGCCGGCCTCATGATATACGCTGTTGTGGTCGTGTCAGACGCTGAGCGCTCCATACCGATAGCCTATGCGCGTGCGGTACGCGGTGCGGCGCTCTCTCAGGGGGCCGCGACGTACCTTCCGATACGTCTTCTTCAGGCCGGCGTTATTCCAATTATTTTCGCTCTTTCGCTTCTCCTCGTTCCGCAGATGGCGCTCTCAATGCTTTCCGCGATTCATGTATCGTTTGCCGCTGGCGCTTCACTCTGGTACACGGCGTTCCTTTCTAATCCATGGCAGTACGGCGCGGTCTACTTCCTGCTCGTCGTCCTCTTTACCTACTTCTATACTGCCGTCACTTTCGAGCCGCATCGCGTCGCAGAGAATCTCCAAAAGACCGGCGCGTTCGTCCCTGGCGTTCGTCCAGGCCGCGAGACTGAGGAGTACATCGGACATGTGGTGAATCGCATCACGCTCCCTGGCGCTTGTTTCCTCGGACTTCTCGCTGTCTCCCCATCTATCATTCAGGGACTGACTGGCGTCACGACGCTCGTCTTGGGTGGTACCGCGCTCCTCATCGCCGTACAGGTCATCCTCGACCTTGCTCACAAGATCGACGCCCAAGTGTCGCTTCGAGAATACTAAAAAGTGCTAGAGTAAACCGATGGAAACACGTACGATATTTTTCATTGGTAAGCCGGGCTGCGGGAAAGGAACACAAGCAAAACTGCTGTCGGAGAAAACGGGATGGAAAGTCATTTCTTCTGGTAGTCAGTTTCGCGCGATAGGAACAGAAGATACGCCCGTCGGCCGTAAAGTGAAGTCGGAAGTTAATATGGGGATGCTCTCGCCGCACTGGTTCGCCATGTATCTGTATCTCAAAGCACTATTCGGTATTCCTGAAGGCGAGGGAATCATTTTCGACGGCTTCAATCGCAAGGTGCCCGAAGCGGAGTTGGTCATCGATTCGCTCAAGTGGCTCGAGCGATCGTTCGTCATTTTCAATATTAAAGTGTCTGATGATGAGATACGCCGCCGACTTCTGCTCCGCAAAGAAGTCGAAGGCCGCGCTGATGACTCTGCGGTCGATGAACGCATGAAGGAATACAATGAATACACCGCGCCAGCTATTGAAGTGTTCCGTACCTCCAGTACACTCATCGAGGTCAATGGCGAACAAACGCCCGAGGCAATTGCCGCGGACATTAGCGCAGCGCTCGCTCTCCACGAAGCATGACCATACGGAACGAAACAGAGAAAGAGAACCTCATAGAGGGCGGCAAGCGGCTTGCGGCTGTCCTTCGGGCTTTGCGCGCTAAGGTCGCACCTGGCGTGACCACCGAAGAACTCGATGACTTGGCAGAGCAGATGATTCGCGATGGCGGCGATGACCCATGCTTCCTCGGGTATACCCCTGAGGGCGCGCAGCGGCCGTACCCGGCGACGCTCTGTGTCTCAATAAACGATGAGATAGTGCACGGCATCCCGAATGAGTCCGTGAAAGTGTTGAAGGAAGGAGATATTGTCGGACTCGACCTAGGGCTTCGGCACGAGGGCATTATTGTGGATGCCGCAATCACGGTCCCGGTGGGGAAGGTCAGCGAAGAGAAAATGCGATTGATGCGTGTGACGGAAGATGCGCTTACCGCAGGCATTGCCGCCGCGGTTCCTGGAAATCATGTGGGCGATATCTCTCATGCAATCGGCGAGGCAATCGAGCGTGCAGGGTTTAAGGTGGTAAAGGAGCTTGGCGGCCACGGCGTGGGCGATCTCGTACATGAGGAGCCATTCATTTCCAACTATGGCCATCCAGGTACGGGTGAATTGCTCGAAGAGGGCATGGTGCTCGCGCTTGAGCCTATATCGTCGGCTGGCAAAGCCGTCGTCGTGCTCGCACCAGACGGCTATACCTTCCGTACGAAGGATGGAAGCTCGAGTGCTCACTTCGAGCACACTATCTTGCTAGAGGCGCCTCGAGCGCGTATTATAACGGCATAACCGCCACCGGCGATTTTATTTTTAAACTATGGCTAATATAAACCCAAAAGAAGAGAGGACATATGTGATGGTGAAACCGGATGGCGTAAAGAAAGGTCTTATCGGGGAGATTATCAGGAGGTTTGAGCAGCGTGATCTGAAAGTCGTCGCTCTTGAAATGTTTCAACCGACTCTTGAAGAGATTGATAATCACTATCCGAAGGATGCGGTCTGGGTCAAACGTCTCGGCGAGAAGACTCTCGCGACATATGAGAAGTATCAATTTGATGCGATGGAAGACTTTGGCACAACAGTGCCTGAAGAGATTGGCCCTGAGATACGTAAATGGCTCATCAGCTATATGGTTTCAGCACCTCTCGTAAAGATGATTGTTGAGGGTACTCACGCGGTAGATATGGTCCGTAAGATTTGTGGTCCGACGATGCCATACCAGGCTGATATGGGTACGATTCGTGGGGATTTTTCCAACGATTCGCCTGCGATTGCAAATGCTGAGAAACGCGCAGTAGCAAATCTTGTTCACGCGTCAGAGACTCCTGAAGAGGCGGTGCACGAAATAGAATACTGGTTTGGGAAGAAGACGATTCATAAATATAAACGGCACGGTGAGTAACTAAAAGCCCCGCAAATCGCGGGGCTTTTAGTTTTCCACAGCCCTTCTTTCTGATGCGTGTATACTTGTAGATGGAGCTGTTCTTGAAAACGCAACTTGCCGTTCTCTCGGGTACTCTGCAGTAAGGTCCTCCTGGTGAACTCCGCAAGGAGATCCGATGGTCACCGTTGCGAAACCCACTTGGCAAGATTAAGTTGCTATACGAGGACAGCCCCACGAAACAATCGCTCACAGGAGCGATTTTTTCGTATGCATCGCCGCGTATCTGATGCCTGCGAAACGTGCGGCGTCCGCGCTCGGCTTCGCGCGGCGCCTTACTCCCAGCTCGACAGCTTCCGAGCCAACACGTTTCTCGGCATCAGATACGCGGCCTCACAATCAGCCGATTAAGCGAAAAATGAGAGTAAAGACTTGGCCTTAGCGGCCTGGAGCGCGCTCATTTTTTGCTTAATCGGCTGATTGCATGTGTTACATTTCCTTTATGGCATTACATTTGAGTTTTTATGGAGCGACAGGGAAGGTGACTGGTTCCAATTTTCTAGTTACAGGAGAGAAAGGGAAGATACTTATTGATTGCGGCATTGAGCAGGGAGCGGATTTTGCCGAGACCGAGGCCTACGGTCCTTTCCCCTACGATGTGAAAACTATCGATGCGCTGGTCGTCACACACGCGCATCTCGACCACGTCGGCCGCATACCGAAATTGGTGAAAGGTGGATTTACGGGAAAAATTTACATGACGCCGCCTACGCGCGACTTAGCAGAGCTCATCATGCGCGACTCAGTAGCGATTCTCGGAGGCGAGGCGTATCGACTTGGAAAGGCTCCTCTCTATGAAGGAGAGGATGTCGATAAGGCTCTGTCGCTCATCGAGACACTCGACTATCATACTGAAAAAGAAGTTGCTCCAGGACTCTCAGTGTATTTGCGCAACACTGGGCACATCCTCGGCTCGGCGAGCGTGCGCATCAAAGGCGAGGATGGAACAGCGGTCGCACTCACGGGCGATATCGGTAATTCGCCTTCGCCACTTCTTCCAGACTGGGAGCCAGTCACAGATGCCGATGCGATTCTCATGGAGAGCGTGTATGGCGACCGATTGCACCCGCCACAGGCGGAGCGCCTCGCGACGCTCCGCGACACGCTCAAGCGCGCCATCGCGCGTGGCGGAACGATACTCATTCCTGCGTTCTCGCTCGAACGAACCCAGCTGATGCTTTACGAGCTCTCGAATTTCTTTCAGGCAAATGAGCTTCCAAAGATTCCGGTATATCTCGACTCGCCGCTCGCTATCAATGTGACGGCTGTGTATGAAAAATGGGGAGCGACGTATTTCAAACCTGAGACAGAAGATGAGATGAGACGGGAGGGGAGTATCTTCGAATTTCCGTTCCTTAAGAAGACGTTGTCGCCAGAAGAGTCTCTCGCGATAGGTAAGGAGCCTAATCCGAAGATTATCATCGCAGGAGCAGGCATGAGCCATGGGGGCCGTATTGGCCGCTGGGAGGCGCGCTACCTACCCGACCCGACAACCACACTCATTATTGTGGGCTATCAGGCTCCTGGGACGCCTGGACGGCGCATGATGCAGGGTGCACCGAGCGTGCGGCTTGGTGGTACCGAGATACAGATAAAAGCCAAAGTGGAGAATCTCGAAGGCTGGTCAGCGCACGCCGACCGCGACGAACTCTTGAAGTTCGCCGAAGCATCACTCGCCGAGAAGCGTCCAAAAGCCATTTTTACGGCGCTTGGCGAGCCGTCAGCCGAACGTTTCCTGGCTCAGCGCATTCACGACTATCTCGGTGAGCGCTCCATTGTCCCTGAGCTCGGCGAGACCTGGGAAATCACGAAAGAATCAGTCAAAAAGATTTAAAGATTTTAATACGTCAGTTGCACGACACAGAAACGGTTGCTTCCGCAGTCTAAGGGGCCGCAACACGCATAGGAACCCGCACCGCATAAACTGTCTGACGTGGGATTTATAGTTTCCGGTTCCCACACAATAAATGAACCTGTAATTGGCGGCACGGGGTTCGTGCAGTGCCAGCTCTCAACCGAATTTGCAGAATAGATGTATCGATCGCCGACTGTACGTGTTTGATCGGGGTCAGCGGGTAAACTTGGCATATAGGGGGCTAAGGCATTTGTTAGAGCAGTATTGCCGTTAATGCCGGTCCCTCCTGAATTGTGCGTATAGCCCGTCCAGCACTGCTGCCCATCATTTAGTCCAAGACAGAAAAATCCCGATGCCAAAGGGTACGCCCCGTTGTGGTCATTGGCATATGCAGAAAACGCTCTTCGTAGCTGAGTCACTTCTTCCAGTCTCATGGAGTCTCGAGCTCGTCCTCTCGCAGAACTCAAACTTGCTAGGACGACTGCAGAGAGAATACCGATGATGGCGATGACCACAAGAAGTTCAATAAGGGTGAATCCTCGTTTCATTCGAAATAGTATATAACTAAAATCGCCCCTTTCGGGGCGGTTTTGGTTTATGCAGGAATCTGTTTGATGATGCGAGCGAAGACTTCTGGGCGCTCTGAGGCAAATTCTGCGAGGACTTTGCGATCGAGTTCGAAACCGGTCTTCTTCAGCTTCGCGATGAACGAGCTGTAGGACTTGTGGCCATGCTCGCGGACGGCGGCATTGAGTCGGACAATCCAGAGTTGGCGGAACGCAGTTTTCTTGTCGCGGCGGTGCGCAAAAGCGTAGCGGCCGGCGCGCATGAGTGCCTCATGAGCATAGTTCAGCTTCTTGGAGCGGAGGCCACGGTAGCCCTTCGCTCTCTCGAGCATGTTCTTCTTGCGCTTCAGCGCCATTATGCCTCCTTTGATTCTTGTCATAGTAAGTTAGTTAGTACGGAAATTATGTGCCCGGAAGGAAACGTCGCTGCACTTTCGCGGTGAGCGTGATGGCGACTGCGCGGCGCTTGCCGCTACGCTTAGAGCCGCTTGCCTTCGCATTGAAATGGTTCTGCCCCGCCTTGCGCGTCATGAGCTTACCCGTGCGCGTTACGCGGATTCGTTTGGTATAAGATTTGTTGGTTTTCATTTTGACTCAGTAGAATCAGCTACTGGCTGTGGTTTTTGTTCCTTTTCGCGCTTCGCTTGGGCTATAAGATCTCGCTCGATGACCCCTGCAAACCCTTTCGGGCTCCTGACCACTGGCTCGGCGAGCTTATAGGCATAGGGAATGCGAGAAAGGAACTTCTCAAGACGGGTCTTGAGGAACTCCTCGCTCATTCCTTTGTAGCGGCCTTTGAGGAAGAGCTCAGCGCGTACTCGGTGGCCTTCGGCGAGCCATTCGGCCGCCTTACGGGCTTTCAGCGCCATGTCGTTGTCTCCGGTGCCCACTTTGATCTGGACCTCCTTCGTTTCCGACACTTTTACCTTGGCTTTTGCTACCTTTTCCTTCTTGCTACGCTCGTATTCGAATTTACCATAATCCATGATCTTCGCAACGGGCGGGACCGCCGAGGGCGAAATCTCGATGAGGTCGCGTCCAGCGGTCTTTGCGGCTGCCAAGGCGGCTTCAAGCGAGAGTACTCCCAGGTTTTCCCCCTCTGCACCAATCACGCGCAACTCAGGCGCGTGTATTTCATTATTGATGCGGATTCGGTCGGTAGCCACTGGAAGTGCCTAGAATATAGCATAAAAAGGCCCTCTAGCGCAAGGACAAAGAGAAACCGCCACATCGAGAGCAGGCCAGGGTGGGCGGCTCTCGGTGCGGCGGTTCAGGTCAGGAGGTCGACCTTGTTTGCTCGATCCTGACCCTGCATCCAGTTGTCGTAGGCGCGCGCGATGCACATGTCGGCAATGATGCCGGCAAGCATTCTGTCGAACCATGGCTGTAAACCAGAGCAGGTGACGACGATACCGCTGCGCTTCACGCCGCCCCAAAAGGGCGTGTCATTCGCGAACAGCAGATGCGGCATGATGTCGGTGCCGCCATCATTGCGATCATGCCAGAGCTGCAGGGCCTTGCATTGGGCGATTTCGTCGAACGGGTGCGGCCATTCGTCCCGCTGGCCATAACTGAACTCGAAGATCGGATAGGGCTGCAGAGGATAGTTCGGCCACTTGCGTTCGTTGTCGGCGGCCATTGCCGGGACCAGCACGACGATATGGAACATCTGACGCTTGATCCGGTTCTGAAATGAATCAAGCAGAGTCTTGACGGCCATGTCGACGCATTCTCGGACGATGGTCTTCGGTAGGAATTTGGGCAACAGAAGATTTCCGGGCATTACGCCTCCTTGTGAATAGAGCAGGAACGGATTGTCCTGACGCGACAGTAACACGAAGTCTTTATTGCGTCAATGAGTGAGCTGAGAGGGGTCGGAAAGGATGATCTCGGCCTTGCCTTGGTAGGAGGATATCTTGCCGGAGAGGGTGACGGTTTTGCCGGCGTAACTCCCGATGTCACCAAACTTCTTCGCATCGTCTGCGAAGATGACCCCTGAGAACGGGCACGTCTTGTAGCTCTTGCAGAAGTCGAGGAATACCGTGCCGCTTGAGGAAGTGTGGGCGTCTATGAGCGTGCCACGCACCGAGGCGAGGTCGCCGATATGAGAAGGGGCGTCCGTGTAGTCGATAGTGCCGATTGAAACGGGCGCGGCCGCGCTAGCGGCCGCGTTACCCCTGTAGGCAGTGAATAATTTCTTCAATATGTTCTCATAAGTCTGGCGAAGTGTCGGGTCAGTGCCTATCTCGAGCAATTCGTCATTTACCGTCGTCGCTGAATTGGTCCAGTTGTAGCTCCCAAGCGCATACGCCTGGTCGGTCACGATAGCTTTGATGTGCATGATGCCATTACCCGTCGTATGTTTCTCCGTCACCACCGGAATACCGGCACTCGTGAGCTCGCTGATAATGGGTCGATCATAACTATTGGAACTCTCTCCCGCGTCAACGACGCCGTACACTGCCACTCCGCGGTTCTTTGCAGCGACGAGCGCGTCAGCGATGTCTTTGAGTGTGAATTCATATATGGCAAAGTAAATGCTGCTTTTGGCGGCATCAATGAGCGCGATGATCTCTTTGTCGTTTTGTTTCTGGTCGAGACTGTAGATGACGCGTACTGAACCTGCGATGGGTGCAGCGACTGTCTGTGCTGGAATGCTGACGGCTACGCCCTGCGACGTGGTACCTCCGAGTGAATAGCCGACGCCGCCAGCTGCAAGAGAGAGTATGACGACAATCAATGCGCGTCCCATCTTCGAATTCATGCACCCAGTATAACTCCTATCATGAGTTCAGATGAGAGAACTATGCTGCATGTTGCGTGCTACTCTACACGCATGGAACCGACTGAGACAAAGAAAGAGGCGGAAGTCGAGAAGGATATTCTCTGGCTTTTCGACCTTGCGCTCATACTCAAGATTATCAATGGCGCGCTTGAAATGGTTGCGGCTGTGCTCGTGCTTTTTGTACCCCCTGCATTTGTTTTGAAGCTCGCTGAATACGCGACGGCCGGCGAATTCGCCCAGGACCCCGACGATCCGATTTCAACGGCAATCGTGAACGCAGCACAAGCGTTTAGCGTGCATACGCATTATTTCCTCGCACTCTATCTCGCACTCCATGGCATCATTAAAGTGCTTCTCGTCATAGGCATCTTTGCCAAAAAGCGCATTGCGTACCCGCTTTTCATGCTGGCGCTTGCTGTCTTCGGCGCGTACGAAGCCTATCGTGGTTTTATGCTAAATGAGCTGCTTCTCAAAGCGCTCGCTATATTCGACTTCTCGCTTCTTGTGCTCACGTCGTATGAATATCGTCGGAGGTACCCTGTTCATCTCTTGTAGCCCGATAGGCAAGAAGGTTGTGCCGCCCGATAAAGAAGAGCGCAATAAGGAATGCTCCCGCGATACTCCAGCGTACCGGACCCATCCATGCGGAGGTAAAGCTGCCGAACCAATAGGAAGCTGAGAATAGCAGCGTCGTCCACACTGAGGTTGCGCCGATTGCGATGACGATAAAGGAGGTCAAAGGAGAGCGGAAAAATCCTGTGGTCGTATAGGTAGGGAAGCGAGCTCCTGGTATGAATCGTGCCGAGAAGATAGTGAGGACATAGCGCGTCTCAAGCCATGCACGGAAAGGGGCAGTGAAGTCATGGTCGACATAGCGGGCCAATCTCGGATGGGTGCTTGCAAGCCAGCCGAGGCAATAGAGCGCAATATCGCCGGTGATGATGCCGGCATACAGCGAAGGCAGCGCCAAAGGAACGGGAATAACGCCGTCGGCTGCGAGCACTCCAACGATAATGGTAGTCGGGTCTTCGAGGAAGAAGGTGCCGAGGATAATCGCGAGAGAAACCGAGATAGGGCCAGTGGAGGCCCCGCTTATAAAGGAGTACAGCAAGGGGAAATGGGACATGGAACTGCCTCAGTTTACCAGATGTACGGCCAGACGAAACAGACACGAAGTCCCAAACGTAGAGTAGAATAGGCGAACGTATTCCCGGTATGATTAATCACCTTCAGTCTCTGGAAGAGCAAAACGCGCGCTATATTGGAGTCAATAATGAAGTCGTGTAATCATACCGGGTATGCCACAGACGATGACAGATGAAGAAATCGTTCGCCGGACTCTGCTTGATAAAGAGGTATTCTCCCTGCTTATTGAGCGGTATGAGGCAAAGCTTATGCGGTATTGCGAGCGATTGGGCGTCGGCGTGCTTGAAGATAGGGAAGATATCCTGCAAAATGCGTTCGTAAAAGCGTATAAGAATCTGAACAGCTTTGATCCAACGCTCACATTCTCTTCTTGGATGTATCGCATCACACATAATGAGGTGATGAACTTCTTCCGCTTCAAACGATCTCGTCCGCAGGTTATCCTCAGCGAAGAAGGGGAGTCTCTTCTTACCGAACTCAGAGACGAAGGGTCTGATACCGCAGCGCAGTCGGAACTGCGCTTGTCGAGCGAAGAGTTGGCAAAAGCTTTCGCAAAACTCCAGCCGCAATACCGCGATGCGCTCATCCTCCGTTTTTTCGAGGATCGTTCTTATGCCGAGATGTCTGATATTCTCGAAGTACCGGTAGGAACGGTCTCGACGCTCTTGTATCGGGCGAAGCGCGAGATACGGGAGCTCTTGCCGGAACTCCCCCTTTCATAGATATGACACCTACCCATCCACACAATGACGACAAGCTCGCGAAGCGAGTGTTTGATCGCATTACTGAAGAGCACCTTATTCCGCGTCCGCGTTGGGAATTTGTATTCAAAAACTATTTCTTTTGGGGTCTCGGTGTTGTGGCGGTCGCAATTGGTGCAATTGCATTCTCGGCTATCATCTTTGAAGTACAAAATGCTGATTGGCAGTATGCCTTTGTCACGCATAGCGATCTTTTCTCATTCTTCTTGGATGCTGCGCCGTTCCTATGGGTAGCAGTTTTGGCTCTTTTCGTCGGCATTGGCTATCTGAATGTGCGGAAGACCAATCATGGGTACCGGTATCCGCTCTCTATCATTGCGCTCGGTGCAGTGCTCACCTCGCTCGCGCTCGGCAGCGCTCTCTATGAAAAAGGCTTTGGAAGCATGGTTGAGGAATTCGCGGGCAATAGTCTGCCGTTCCACCGATCAATTATGACTGAACAACACTCGTGGTGGCTCGCGCCCGCAAAAGGGCTCTTGGGCGGAACGGTTGTGGCAAGTGCATCCGATGTATCATCATTTGAACTGCGCGATTTTAGCGATGCGGTGTGGCATGTCGATGCAAGTGATCTCCGCACACCCGATTTGAGGACCGTCGCGCGTGGCGGTATGGTCCGTATTGTAGGTGTGCCGACGACAGCGACAAGCTCGTTCCACGCGTGTTTCGTGCTTCCGTGGGAGACCTATGGTGCTGGTCGCGGCGGTCCGACGCCGTTGCCGCTCGCGCTCATTGCCTCCACGTCGGACAGGTCACATCTTGTTCCACGAAGCGATGCCTGTAAACAGACTCGCCCCTACGCACAACTCCGCGAGCTTGATGATCAGGATGCTTTGTAACCAGTCTCGGCCCATTTGCGCAGTGGCCTTAAGGCGAGTATTCTAGGTTCATGAATCCCGTTAGAAATCACGGACACGTGGCCCAGCTGCAACGGGAGGTCGACTTTACTAATCCTAATCAAATAGGCGCTGATACTGCTTCGAGCATGTCCGTGTCCTATTTCTAACGGGATGAAGCGCATCTGGGTAGTCTT
>DIZH01000003.1:0-12594 GCA_002429325.1 Patescibacteria group bacterium UBA6033
CGAGGCGTTTTTGTCTTTCTTGGCTGTCTTTTTAAACCATTTTCACATCTATCGTGACTCCAGAAGGAAGATTGAGGTTCGTGAGGGCCTCGATAACCTTCGGCGACGGATTGAGAATATCGATGAGTCGCTTGTGAATGCGCATTTCGAACTGCTCGCGAGCGTCTTTGTGGACGAACGTCGAGCGGTTGACTGTCCAGCGCTTAATCTCAGTCGGAAGCGGGACCGGGCCTACCACAACTGCATCGAAGCGAGCGGCGGTATCCATGATTTGCTTCACCGAGAGATCGAGAATCTTGTGCTCATAGGCGCGAACACGGATACGGAGCTTGTGCTCGACTACCGGAGCGGCAGCCGCTGCCTTTTTCGAAACACGTTTTGCTTTTGGTTTTACTTCCGTTGTTGGTTCCATATGAGTATCGATTCAGACTGAAGCTTACGCAGTAACTTTCGTCACGACACCTGCACCGACAGTCTTGCCTCCTTCACGAATAGCGAAGTGCATCTGATCCTCGAGTGCAACTGGCGCAGTGAGCTTCACCTTGAAGGTGACTGTGTCGCCTGGCATAACCATCTCCTTTCCTTCTGGAAGGGTGACTTCGCCCGTAACGTCCGTAGTACGGATGTAGAACTGAGGCTTGTAACCTGAGAAGAACGGAGTGTGACGGCCGCCTTCATCCTTGGAAAGAATGTAGACTTCAGAATCAAACTCAGTGTGCGGAGTGACAGAACCCGACTTCGCAAGCACCTGGCCGCGATGCACGTCTTCCTTCTTCGTACCGCGGAGGAGGATGCCGGCGTTGTCGCCTGCCTGACCTTGGCTAAGCTGCTTGTTGAACATTTCGATACCGGTGACGGTCGTCTTAGCCGTCGGCTTGATACCGACGATTTCGACTTCCTCGCCTACCTTGACCACGCCGCGCTCGATGCGGCCAGTGACCACGGTGCCGCGACCTTCAATCGAGAAGATGTCTTCAATCGGCATGAGGAACGGTTTGTTGACGTCGCGCTCTGGGAGGTCGAAGTAGGAGTCCATCGTATCGACGAGGCTCTTTACCTTCTGCGCCCATTCATCGCTCACATCCTTTGCTTCGAGCGCCTTAAGGCCCGAACCGCGGATAATTGGCGTATTGACGCCATCGTAACCCTGCTTCGTAAGGAGCTCGCGGATTTCCTCTTCGACGAGGTCGATGAGGTCAGCCTCGGCAACCATGTCTACCTTGTTGAGGAAGACGATGAGCTTCTTGAGACCCACCTGCTTTGCAAGGAGGATGTGCTCGCGTGTCTGAGGCATCACGCCGTCAGTTGCGGCGACCACGAGAACTGCTCCGTCCATCTGGGCGGCGCCGGTGATCATGTTCTTAATGTAGTCAGCGTGACCAGGCGCATCGATGTGCGCATAGTGACGGTTCGGACTCTCGTACTCCGAATGGTGGAGCGCGATAGTGATACCACGCGCCTTCTCTTCAGGAGCGCTGTCGATATTATCGACGCCTTCGACGCGGGCGCTGTAGCCCTCGGCGGTAAGCATCGAGAGCACGTTGAGGATGCCTGCGGTAAGTGTCGTCTTTCCATGGTCCACGTGACCGATGGTGCCCACGTTCATGTGCGGCTTGCTGCGGTTGAATTCTGCCATAATCGGTTAATTTAGTTGTTAATCACGAATTAATCCGACCGAGTCGGAAAACACTCCGGCTCGCTAGCAAAAACAGCCGACGAGCCAAAGAGCGACGCCAAGATGCGTTACCTATGAATGTACCTGAGCCCTTATAAAAGCGCAAGACAGGTAGGAGGAAATAACGCGACCGCCGATGGAAATCGGCGGCCTCGATTCAGGACTTCTTCTCTCTGTTTTTGTTCTCCTTTCGCTCCCACGCTTCGACCATCTTTTCTGCTTTGGTAATGGCTCTTTTGCGTTCTGCATCCGTCACCTGGTGTTCGGGGTTATTCAGCACGATCCAGATCCAGCGCAGGTCGCCCATGACCAGCAGCCAGCTGACCGATACTTTCTTGAATCGCGGCAATATATTATCGCGACGCAACTTCAGCTGATGTTTTTCTTCAATACCCATCTTTTGCCCCTGTAGCATGACTCGTTCCTCATTTTCTGGGCAAGAACACCCAAGTGAGTTATACACTTTACTGCTTAGATAACGCAACAGCGGCCGCCCCTTCGGGCGGCCGCTGTTGCGTTATTCTCTAGTGAAAATTACTTACGGGACGCGATAATGTCCGCCGCAACGTTTGATGGCACAACGTCGTAATGATCGAATTCCATCGTCATGTTGCCGCGGCCTTCAGTCATCGAGCGAAGTGTCGTGGTGTAGCCGAACATTTCTGAGAGTGGGACTTTCGCATGCACTGCCTTGTTCATGCCGCGATCTTCCATGCCCTCGATTTGTCCGCGCTTGCCTGAGATCGAGCCAGTGATATCGCCCATGAACTTCTCCGGCACGACGACTTCGACACGCATGATAGGTTCGAGGATAACTGCCTTCGCCTTCTGTGCAGCCTCCTGGAACGCCATCGACGCAGCAATTTTGTAGGCGATTTCTGAGGAGTCGACATCGTGGTACGAACCGTCGTAGAGGTCGATAGAGATGTCGACCATTGGGAAGCCGGCGAGCACACCGCGAGTCATCGCCTCGCGCATACCCTTCTCCACTGGTGTGATGAATTCCTGAGGAATGGCACCTCCCTTGATGTTGTTGATGAACTCGAAATGGTCCTCTCGTGTGACGTTCTTTGCAACCTTCGCCTCCGGATCAACCGGTTCCATCTTCTTCATGCGGATCTTCACGTGGCCATATTGACCCTTACCGCCAGTCTGCTTGATGTACTTCCCTTCTGCCTCAGCAGATCCGAGAATGGTCTCGCGGTACGCCACTTGCGGCTTCCCTACATCGGCAACGACGTTGAATTCGCGCTTCATACGGTCAACGAGAATTTCGAGATGGAGTTCACCCATGCCTGAAATAATAGTTTCGTTCGTCTCTTCATCGGTCTTGATGCGGAACGTCGGGTCTTCGTCAGAGAGCTTGCGGAGCGCCATACCCATCTTCTCTTGGTCGGCCTTCGTCTTCGGCTCGATGCGGAGACTCACGACCGGCTCAGGGAATTTAATCTCTTCGAGCATGATCGGAGCATCTTCATCGCAGAGCGTGTGGGACGTCTTCGTATCCTTGAGGCCGACGGCAGCTGCGATTTCTCCCGTGAATACCTTCTCGACTTCCTCGCGCTTATCAGCCTGGAGTCGCACGATGCGGCTAATGCGTTCCTTGGTGCCCGTCGTAGAGTTGTAAACGTACGAACCAGCAGTGAGCGTGCCTGAGTACACGCGGAAGAAGGTGAGCGCGCCGACGAATGGGTCGGTCTGCAGTTTGAATGCGAGTGCGCAGAACGGCTCGTCGTCAGATGCATGGCGCTCTACCGGCTCGCCGGTCTTCGGATTCGTGCCCGTCACCGGCTTGAGGTCGAGAGGTGACGGGAGGTAATCAACGACGGCATCTAGTACGAGCTGGACGCCCTTGTTCTTGAGTGCGCTGCCGCAATACACCGGGAAAATATCGTTGTTGATGACGGCTTTGCGAAGTATCTTGTTCAGTTCCTCAAGCGAGGGTTCTTTGCCTTCGAGATACGCGCCCATAGCGGCGTCATCCTGCTCGACAATGCGCTCGATGAGTTCGGCGCGGTACTTCTTCGCATCCTCAAGGAGATGTGCAGGGATTTCGCCTTCGATGACTTCATCGCCCATATTGCCCGCATAGGTGTAGGCCTTCATAGTCAAAAGGTCGATAGCACCCTCATGTTTATCCTCTTCACCGAGAGGAATCTGCATGCGAATAGCTTTCGGCGAGAGCCGGTCGAGGATGCTCGCATACGAATGCTCAAATGATGCACCAGTGCGGTCGAGCTTATTGATGAAACAGACACGTGGCACGGCGGCCTCGTCGGCATAGCGCCAGTTGGTCTCGGACTGCGGTTCGACGCCGGCAACACCGTCGAAGACGACGATAGCACCGTCGAGAACGCGCATCGAGCGCTTCACTTCAGCCGTGAAGTCGATATGTCCTGGGGTGTCGATGATATTGAAACGGAATTTCTTGGACGTATCTTTCTTGTCCTTCTCGCCGGTCTTCGTCCAGAAGCAGGTGATGGCGGCCGAGGTGATAGTGATACCACGCTCGCGCTCCTGTTCCATCCAGTCGGTCGTGGTCTCGCCCTCATGCACCTCGCCTATCTTGTGCTGGCTGCCCGTGTAGTAGAGCACGCGCTCGCTGGTCGTCGTCTTCCCTGCATCGATGTGAGCGATGATGCCGAAGTTGCGCACCTTTTCGAGTGGATAGTCGCGGTTCATAAAGTGTAATAAATAAAATAAGCGCCGAGGCGTTAGGTAGAGAATAGCCGAAACTGGACAAAAAAGAAAGCGCCTCGGGATTACCCGAAGCGCCCATTTCATTTAACGATGAGCCGGTACCGATTACATGGCTCAGAACCGACGGTCGCTCTCTTCGGTCTCACCCGTCTTGAACACTGCGCAACAATCGGGACAGGCGATCAAGCGCCGCTTCGTCCACGTGTCGCCGTCGGGGCCGTCTTCCGTCTGGCAGTACTCCTCGATGACGGGCAACAGCTTTCCAGGACTGCAGCGATGACAGAGTTTTGTCGCGACTCCTCCGAAAGGAACGACTGGGAGATGTTTCGCGCGCGCCTCTGCCCTTTCCTCTGGCGACAGCAGTTCTTCGACCACCACTGGCCGGCCACTAGCACCGACGAAGCGATATGCGGGGCCATGCTTGCCAGGATCGTTTTCCTTCCATCCTTTGAGCACGCCTGACAGGATCCTTTCTGCGTAGGCGGCCGTGCTCTGCTCGTGCTCGGCCTCTTTCAGTTTCTTCGCCAAAGCCGCGACGTGTTTGCTGCGCCCCGCTGCTGCCCTTTGGGCGCGGGCGATCTTCTGTTGCCACGCCTCCAAAGGCGTTTTGTCCGTTACCGTTTCCATCTTTTGCACCTCTTCGGTTGGTTGATGATTCCCCTGACCACTCAGGTGTCCGGGGGAATACTATGCTTGTGCAGAATGAAAAGCAAAGGTACCGCAAGGCGTCGTCTTGTGGTTGAGTTTAGAGAAAGGCCTCAAGAAAGCTCGTTTTCAGATGCAGTACGAGGCGCGGAATAAAAATAAGTGCCAGCTGTACGAGTGGTACTGCTGGTACTTATTTTTAAGAACGTAACAAAGTAATGCGCTCTAAACGAGCTTTCGACTACCAGGCGAAGTGCGCAAAGGCCTTGTTCGCATCAGCCATGCGGTGCATCTCATCCTTCTTCTTGATAGCGTCGCCTTCGTTCCCAGAGGATCTTTTCTGAAGTTTCCATAGCACCTCGCGAGCTGTGGAGAGAATCCTTGTCCTTGGAATGAACAGGGATCAGGAGCATCGTATGCCTGGGAAATATAAAAAGCAAAAGGAGCCTCAGGGACACTGGGCAAAAGGAATCATCGGACCGGGAACGTCATCAGAGTCGCCGAAAACGCCATTAGGGCCCATAGAACTCAGAAGGTCGTGGTTTGCGCAGCTACCTGCCTCTTTCTCATTCTCATCTAGTGAATAGGGGCTTCCCCAGGGATCGCGGAGGAGGCCAGTGACGGTACTGCCAAGATAGTTTTCAGACGCGGTATTTATTGCATTCATGGATGTCGACCATCGGGTATAGCAGGTCCCGGCATCACTTATATGGCTCAGACCGTCGCGACATCCGGAACAGCTGCTACAGCCGCTTCCGGTGATGTTGAGAAGGACTTTCCCGGTAACTCCTTGAGCCATGACGATAGCCTCTGCGATTTTCTTCATATCAGCTTGCGCCCCCACGGTCATCGCCTTATTCCGTGCCGTTTGCACGGCTATAAGCACCACTGAAGAGAGGACTCCAATGATGGCTATGACGACAAGAAGTTCAATGAGAGTAAAGCCGCGCCTACGGTTCATATCGAAATCGTAACATAAAGAAAAACCGCGCCCTGTAGCGCGATTTTTACCAAGCGAAGTGTGCGAAAGCCTTGTTCGCATCAGCCATGCGGTGCATCTCGTCCTTCTTCTTGATAGCGTCGCCTTCGTTCTTTGCGGCGAGGAGGAATTCAGCAGCAAGCTTCTCTGCCATCGGCTTCCCCTTCTTGTTGCGAGCGGCATTGATAATCCAACGGAATGAGAGCGCGAGGCGGCGGTTCTGGGGAACTTCGCGTGGAACCTGATAGTTTGCACCGCCGACGCGTCGTGAGCGCACTTCCATGAGAGGCGATGCATTGCGGAGCGCAGTCTCGAATGTCTCGAGAGGATTGGCACCATCAGCTTCTATCTTCGCAAGAGCATCGTAGACAACTGCGCGTGCAGTATCTTTCTTCCCGTCCCACATGACGGCATTGATGAAACGAGTGAGGGTCTCAGACCCGTACTTGAGGTCTGGTCGCCAGGTTCGCTGCTTTTTAAGAGGTCGGCGCATATAAATTATTTAGGACGCTTGGCACCGTAGCGTGAGCGTGAGGTGCGGCGCTTCTCGAGACCGGCGGTATCGAGCTTGCCGCGCACAATCGTGTACTGCACGCCGATGTCCTTCACACGACCACCGCGCAGGAGAACCACTGAGTGTTCCTGGAGGTTGTGGGTCTCACCTGGGATGTAGGCCGTCACTTCCATGCCATTAGTGAGGCGGACGCGGGCGATTTTACGGATAGCGGAGTTCGGCTTGCGAGGGGTCTTCGTAGTCACCTTGGTGCAGACGCCACGCTTGAAGGGAGACGCGTAGAAGGTCGGTCGGTTCTTGAGCGCGTTAAAGCCGCGAGCAAGCGCAGGCTTACTCGTCTTTGACGACTTTGTCTTGCGTCCCTTCTTGGACAGCTGATTGATGGTTGACATTAAAATAGAAGACCCGCGAGGGTCAGACGTAATATAAAGGAATACTGCCGGAAATGCAAACTCAACTTGTCTCTGTAATAAAAGAGTGCACCCGATGAATCTCCGTTCATCGGGTGCCGCCAAAATTGATTCCAACCAAAGTCCGGCGCATTCAACTCTGCCAGTTCGTGTCCCCCGCCCCGCCACAGCGTGTACATCTTTCTTTCGTGGGAATATATTTTGGTGAGGTAAAAAATCCTCCTTCTTTTAGAAGGTGCTGAACGATCTTGTGCCCAACACCATTACAGTTTTGGCAGATGTCAGCGCCACCAGAGACAAGATAGTACCCTGTATGCGAGCATTTCTCGCAGTTATGGGAATATCCTAACCCAGAGCAGTTAGAACAAAGGATCTTAGACCGCTTGGCACCGTACTTCTTCCCACACGAAGGGCACTCTTCTACTTCTTCGGCAATTCCATGGCCACATGTACCGCATGCAATCAAGCTCATGATGACACTTCCTTTCGTTTTTCACGAATTGCAACCCAAGATTAGGTCTGAGTACAGTATGCAGTATTATTAACGAAGAGTCAAATCGCTATGGGCCATCTATTTCTCGTCGATGGGTTCGCGGTAGGGGTCAGCGGAGTAGGAAGTAACGGGGGCCGGCGGGGGCATTCTATTCACTGGCGAAACTATCGGCGCGACTGGCGCAGGAGCGCTCGGCACTATCGGCGCCTCTGCCATAGGGGCGGGCATTTGTACCGGAGCCGGTGCTTGAGGCCGTTGCGGCATCGGTGCGACTTGCGCCACACTAGTGGGTCGTTGTGGAAGAGGGACAAACTGTGCGATATCTGCGCGAGGTGCGGTATTCTCCACAACCTTTGGCGCAGGAGACGGTGCGATGCGCGGCTCTTCATGATCTGCAAGAAGAAGTTTCGTAGCATCAGCTGGCTTAGAGGCGAGTGCCGCACGCACCGCATCCTGGAGCGTGCCTCCAGCAACAGGCATCACAGTCTTCGGAGGCAACGGTGCCATATGCGGCGCCGGTGCTACAACAGGTCGTGGTTGCGGAGCTGGAACGATTGGTCGTACTGGCACTGGCGGAACTAATGGCTTTGGTGATACGAAAACCGCAACCTTACCAATCTCCTCTTCCTGTTTGCGCAGCGGTACAAATATCTGGTCGTTAATGTCTCGTACGATATTATCCACCGTCATTTTATCCACAATCTTCGCCTCATCGATGAGAGACTTCGTAAATTCAGCCGGATTCTCAATACCCATGAGGAGCAATACCAACTCGCGTTCCAGTATGCCACCCTGATCGATGCGAAGGTTGTATTTAGCCATCAATCCTTGCGCGACCGCAGTGTACTTCCCTTCCGAAAGATAGTTGCGTATGAACGGCGGCAAGGTCTTCATGACCTGCTTCATGCTTTCTTCGAGTGTGAGTTCTTGTTGTGGCATATCTATAGATGGATACTAATGGCCGCCACCTGCTGGCACATCTCCAGCAGGAGCATCGCCTGCTGCAGGCACGACTGGAGGAACGTCCTCGCCGCCAACTTTCTTAAGCATCTTCTTAAGAGATTCGAGATCTTTATCGTCCTTTGACTTCTTTGCTTCTTCCTTAATCTTCTTTGCTGCATCGGTATTCGCTGCTGGATTAAAGAAGTTAACAACCTTACCGAATTCGCTATCCGGTTTGATTCCGATTCTTTCTCCAGTAAGCATCTCCGCGTACTTGATTTTATTACCAACCTCAGTGCCTTTCTGTTTATGGAATTCTTCGATCTCCCTTTGCTTTACCTTGATAGCTTCATCGGCAACCCTCAATGCGTCAACGTTCACAGCGTCTTTCTTTACCTTTTCAAGCCTCAAAAGCTCCTTCTGATTCTGGGCCAATTCGAACTGGTCATCTTCGGAGAGATCCTTGAATTCTTTACCCTTAATATCAGCGGCATACTTGGTACGAGATTCTGTGCGAGCCTTGAGGTCAGCCTTGTAGTCTCCCTTCTGCGCATCGCCAGCATCGACACCTAAGTCCTTAAGGCTGCCGATAGTCTTCATACCGCGTACATCGAAGCTTCCTCCCGCAACCTTATCCAAACCTTTGACGAAGCCCGTACCCAGAAGCGGAATGCGGCCAAAGCTCGTACTCTTGAGATATTTCGCACCTTTATTCGCACCCCACCCAACGGTTGTTCGGCCTGCCCAGGCTGTTGCACCGAATGAAAGTTTTCCCGCAAGCTTCATTGCACCTTCGGAACCAAAAGCCGAGAGACTCTTTGCAGTGATAGTAACGAGAATCAAGAGTCCCATCGCAACAAGGAACGTGAGCATGAGACTTCCGAAGCCCGTCAGTCTTCCATCTATGAATCCAGTCCATGTTAACTGGCTTCCTGCATTTGGAGAAGCAGCACCGAGACCAGTGAGGAAACTTGTATCAGTAATTACTGCAAGAGCGATATAAAGCATGAGGAGCAGGACTGGTGCCGTAATGGTCTGATGAAAAAGAGAATCCCACCACCACTTCGCTTTTCCTGCGAGTTGCGGGACAGCGAGACCGGCAAAACCAAGAGGGGCTAGGATAATGAGGAAGATGAGATATACGAAACGAGCAATAAGAATGAACGCGAGAGAAAACATTACAAATGCAGTCACAGTGAATAGAATGATCGACATAAAGCCGATGGTCCAGATATTTCCCGCTTCAAATATTTTAGTATTAACTTGGCCCTGGCTGTAGATATTCGCGAGGCCTACCTGTGCCATAATCTTGTTCGAAATTCCTTCGCTACCTATTGTCGTTTTGCTCAGATAGTCGGCCGTGGGCGGCACACCGCCATTTATCTGCGTGAAAAACTGAGTGGCAAACATATTTCCCACGTCGATTACCGCTTCGGTAAAGAAAAGCGAGAAATTAATAAAGACGGCTGCGACAAGAAGCATGGGGAGCATCTTCTTGCCGTAGCCAAGCCGCTCGGTATTGAGGATGATGGAGATGCCGATAGCGAGAAAGCCAAATATAAGTGCAATATTTCCGATATCGCGCAGGATGCGCCAGGTAATACCTATAGCCGTAAGGTTGTGCACATAGTCTCCCATCTTGATGATGGTGAAATACACGGCGTAATCGAGCGTGAGTGCTGCGACACCGACGAGCCATGCGAAAAGGCTGGCTATCCAGGACATAATCGACCCGAACGCAGTACCTATGCCAGAAGTAGACTCCGTCGGAGTCTTCGCTGCTGCAGTCTGAGCTGCTTGCATTGCAGCGTCATTTGAGGATTGAATTGCAGTAGAGTCATACGGCGTGGCTGGATTTATAGCATCAGTGAGGCACTGCAGATACGCTGTCGACTTTGTATCAGAAAATTGAGCGGCGCAGGTAGCTTCAGGCGTTTGAGCATGCGCGGTGGGCGCAGCGCCCGTCGCGCCAGTGAGGATTGCGAGAGCTACGAACGAGGTAATAAAGAATCGTTTCATATCAGTTCCTCTGCACATAGCACGCTGTATTCTGAATACCTGACGCATTGGCACTTAACAAATTCATCTGGTCCACGATAGAGCTACCACTGACTGTAAGCGAACCCTTCGGAGTTGCAACTGCTGCTCCGTAGGAGGTCGCATTATATTGTGCGGTCGCGACGTCGCTCGCTGTCGGAGGCATAGAATTGAGCTTCTGGAGATCAGTAGTATATGTACTTGATGTCTTCGGTTCGTTTAAGACAGCATAGAGCTGAATCATTGCCGCATCCGTTATAGCAGTACTGTTTGCCACTTGAGTAAACACTGGTGCTACCTCGGTAGAAAGCGCATTTTGTGCACTAGTCTCATACGGCGAACTTCCATTTAAGTTTGTATGGCAGGTATATATCATCGTCTGCAAGGATGATGAGGCTGTAGTGGCCGCAGAGGAAATAGTGCCCCATGCCACCTTATATTGCTGGATTCGAGTATTCATGTCCGCCGGAGTGCTCCCGCCATTTGCGGTGCCTCCAGTGAGACCTAAGTCAGCGGGAGTAAGATTGGTGCTCGTGCTCTGTTGTGTTGCTGCGGTAACAGCCGATGCGGCGGCGGCGCCGTTTATCTGCGAGACGCTCGTGCCATAGCCAGTAGTTAGACTGGATGAGGCGGTTGAGTTGGGAGCATTGAATTTCGTAAGAGCACCTGAGGGCTGTCCCGCGCCTAGCAATCCTCCTGAGCCAGTATCGCCACCACCGAGAATATTCGCTGCGAGATTGATGGTGTTCAGCACCGTTCCGATATTGCCCAAGATACTGTTCACTTGGGTCGAAATGTTCCCCATCTGTACGAGCCTATCTTGCTGACTGCCAAGCACTTTATCGAGCGTAGCCTTGATAGTAGACCCTGGGGTCTGGATGGTGCCTGCCGCACCAGTATCGAGGTTGGTACACGGGTCGCCTGGATTTATGCCGCCGCCTGCGATAATTCCTCCATCTGTAGCAAAGTTAGCCCCACAACTATTGGCACATGTGTCCGTATATCCGACATTATTGCACTGTGCTATACATGCCTGATACCCGGACGAGGCCGCATTCTGAGTTTGAGTCGCACTGTCGCTCGTGCCGCACCACGACATGAATCCCTGACCCCAAGAGAGTTCCTGAACACGAGCGCTGGGGCCGCCAGTAATGCCCGAACTAGTCATTTTCGAGAGCTGAGCGGCCGAGCTCTGGTAGAGAATATAGGGATTATTTTGAGTCTGCGTTGTGAGCTGGAACCAAGCAGCGGTACCTCCCTCGGACCAATTACCTGCGAGGTACCCGGGCTGGTACGTCGGTATATTCTGGCCAAGCGTACATTGATTTTGTGCCCAGAATCCTGCTAGGCTCGTGCTTTGGTTGTAGTCAATATCGAGCGCCTGCGCGATTGAGGTGGCAAAAGGCGAGTTTGTGAGACTGACCTGTCGCAAGTACGCATTCTTCTGGAAATCAGATATGCTCCGCAAGGATTTCTGAATATCCACTGTGAATTGCGGTACTCCCGTGCCATTAGCCTTGCCGATGACGTACTTCATGACGCTCGCAGTGAGTGCCTTCATCAGCTGTCCTGACATCACAAAAGCGATTGGCTGGAGTATGTACGTATTGATATAACTTGCATACGTTGCAGCGGCAGTCGTGAATGTATTTACCTGAGTGAGAATTCCCTTGACGGTAGAGATGAAATCGTTCAGCCCTACGCCCTGCGTGGGGACTGCCACTGGCTCATATTCTTGCGCATGAGCTAAGTGGGGTGCGACAAAAAGTACTGAGGGCACCAGAAATATAATAATGAGTAGAGACGCAACAGCGGACGTGAAAGGTTTCGTGCTCATGGTTTCTTTGCTGCCTGCTCGCGCTCAATATCGGCAACCATATTCACAAACGACGCACCTGGTACGCCCGAGGGCAGCGAGACGTATGCTGCTGCATAGACATCTCCTATATCGACAAATGCTTTCTGAAGCGCGGTTGCTACCGTCTGATACTGCTGGAGCGCAAGTATCGCAACCAAGGGATCAGTATTCGCCTTGGTAAAATCAGTGTCGAGCTCGCCCATGCGCATAAATGTATTGACGAGAAGAAGGTCAGCTTGTGCAAGCTCAGTAGGTACAGGAAGTGCGGCGAGACCGGCCGCAGAACTTCGGAAACCCTTTGCTATTGAAAGAAGATGTTCATAGGCAGAATCGTTCCCATC
>DIZH01000003.1:12760-14405 GCA_002429325.1 Patescibacteria group bacterium UBA6033
TGACTCTCTGAGAGATCAGCACCACCATTTGCCTGTCGCGCCGCAAGGAAATTCGTAAAGAAATTCTGAGCAAATTGTGCAGTGAGCGTCCCATCAGCCGGTGCAGGCGGGAGTGATGGATCGACGATGTCAGCACTCGTCGTGGTCGAAGTGGCTGTCGGAACATCGCTTATGGCTTTAGGTACGATAAGACCTCTCGCGACCGCTTCGCCGTCAGTCATACCGAGATGAAATGTGTCCGCGACATGCGGATTGGTGCCGTAGAGAGATTCCTCCCAGTCGGGGAGACCGTCGCTGTCAGAATCTTTGCTGGCGATAGCCTGAAGAAGGGCGGTTTCAGACGACGCTTCTGCCACTTGAGGAGCGATGACTGTGTGAGCGAGGAAGTAGGCGCCACTCACGAGCACAATTGAGAAAAGTAGTGCAACACTAATTTGCCAATGCTTAAAGATTCCGGCCCGCATTGTGCTTAAGTATATCACTACAACCACAACCTCTCAGCAGCGTATGGTGATATTCACATTGATATACGACGCAAGAACCGATGCTACACTACACACATGCGTTCCTTCGTCTTTCCGCTTGTCGCAGTACTCACCCTTTTCTCTTGTTTGGGCACAGTACGAGCACAAATACTTGCGAGCAGTGTCTTCACCCAGAATTTGGTGCTTGGTTCCTCTGGGGCGCAGGTCATACTTCTCCAAAAAGCGCTTAATAGCAGTCCTGACACGCGCATTGCGAGCTCCGGACCCGGTTCTCCAGGACAGGAAACCGATTATTTCGGTTCGCTCACAAAAGCGGCCGTGATACGATTCCAAGAGAAATTTTCAAGCGAAATACTTGTACCATCCGACCTCACCAGCGGCAATGGGCGCGTCGGGAATTTCACGAGAGCGAAACTGAATGCGCTTGCGCTTGTCACCACGAACACACCAGTATCATCCGTCGCGCCGCAAGCTGCACAACCACCTGTGGATTACAACGTGAAAGACAGTGAGAAAATAGATATTTACGCTGGAGATAAAATGATTGCGGCAGTACAGCAGAAAATACTAGCGGCTATCAATACTGCCATCATTTCTGGGAGCACCGCAAGCATCGTCGTACCTACGATGAATACTACAGATGTACCAAGTGTCGTGTTGCGCTCGATTTCTCCGCAGACAGGACTTCCTGGCACTGCCGTTTCCATCACAGTGAGCGGGGCGTTAGCAAACACTGTCGTCTA
The DNA here is from genome assembly GCA_002429325.1 of Patescibacteria group bacterium UBA6033. Classification (GTDB taxonomy): domain Bacteria; phylum Patescibacteriota; class Minisyncoccia; order Phycocordibacterales; family Phycocordibacteraceae; genus C7867-001. The sequence goes on from DIZH01000003.1 coordinate 13,989, forward strand.
TTTCGGGAGCGACCATATCGTCCGCAGTGTACAGAGAGATTTAGCTGGGAATCTTTCCATTACTATCCCTCCCGTTCCATCTGGACTTTATGATGTTGCTCTCCGAACAGGAGATGTTGTCTCCAATACCACGCCCTTCGTGATCGTAGACCCGCGCAATCCTCCAGTACATATTGAGAGCATTTCTCCCGCGACAACCACATACAACGGCGTCATTACCATCACAGGCTCAGGCTTCGCTCCTCAAAATAATATTGTCGTGACGACTTTCCAGAAGTTTACCGGCGTCGCCTCATCCGATGGTAAGACAATGACCGTCACAATCGCTCCCGAGACCTTGCGCGAAGCAGCAAAAGTCGGCAAAGGCACGCGAGCTGTGTCGATGTCTCTTTCCGTAGAAAATGACTATGGATTCTC
>DIZH01000027.1:0-17405 GCA_002429325.1 Patescibacteria group bacterium UBA6033
CTTCTGGGGCTTGGGTTCATCGCTGCTGGAGGTATCCTTATTATGGTTACGACTGCACCTGTGCCCGATATTAGTTCGTTCGCTAATCGCCAAGTCGATCAATCGACAAAAATTTACGACCGCACCGGCCAGGTCCTCCTCTATGATTACAATCGCGATGCTAAGCGCGATGTCATACCTCTCTCAGCTATATCGCCGAACGCGATACAAGCCGCAATAGCTATTGAGGATTCGAGTTTCTACGAGCATGGGGGTGTGCGTCTTACTTCTATCATCCGCGCCATGATTGCCGACGTACTCGGTGGCGCTCTTGCTCAAGGAGGGTCGACGATTACGCAGCAGGTCGTAAAGAACACACTACTGACAAATGAAAAAAGTATCACCAGGAAAGTGAATGAGTGGGTCTTGGCAATCAAGCTCGAACAAACTTATTCTAAAGATCAAATTCTTGAGGCATACCTCAACAATATTCCGTATGGAGGAACACTCTATGGGATTGAAGCGGCATCGGAGTCATATTTCGGCATCCCTGCGAAAGATCTCTCCGTAGCCCAATCCGCGTACCTAGCTGCAATGATCCAAGCCCCTTCTTATTATTCGCCGTATGGGTCCCATAAAGCCGATCTAGAGGCCCGCAAGAATCTCGTGCTCGATCGCATGCATACCCTTGGATTTATAAACGATACTGTATATGAGAGTGCAAAGAGCGAACATGTGGCTTTCTCCTCAACCGCACGTAGCGCTATCATCGCCCCTCATTTTGTTTTCTATATTCTGAATCAGATAGAAACGATGTACGGCACACGAGCACTTACCTCAGGCCTTAAAGTAACTACAACACTTGATGCTGATCTCCAAGTCAAAGCAGAATCCATTGTAAACAAATATGCGCTTGAGAATGTGACAAAATTCAATGCCTCAAACGCAGCTTTGACCGCAGTCGACCCAACAACTGGACAAATCCTCGCGATGGTAGGTTCTCGAGACTTCTTCGATACGAAAATTGACGGGCAGTATAATGCCACACTGGCGCTTCGCCAGCCTGGCTCTACCATGAAGCCTTTTATCTATTCCCTCGCTCTCATGAGAGGCTACACGCGTGATACTGTTGTGTTCGATACTCCTACTCAGTTTTCAACTTCATGCAGCCCCTCAGATACCACAAATTCAACACCCCCCTGCTACGCACCAGTCGATTTTGATAATACGTTCCGCGGTCCCATGACATTTGAGACCGCACTAGCGCAATCTATTAATATTCCCGCTATTAAAACGCTTTATTTGGTCGGCGTCACCAATGCTATTAATCTGGCGAAATCGTTCGGACTTACAACTCTTGGAGATGCAAACCAATATGGTCTCACCATCGTGCTCGGCGGCGGCGAAGTACGATTACTCGACCTTACTGGAGCGTATGCGACATTCGCAAATGATGGGGTAAAAAATACTCCTACTGGCCTCTTAGAGGTCGATGATGCTCAAGGGAATGTCCTCACTCAGTTCACCCCGAACCCATCTCAAGTGGTGGCATCAAATATCGCGCGCGACATGTCAGCGATGCTGTCTGATGCGCCTGCACGCATCCCAGAATATTCGCTCGACTCCCCTCTTTCATTCGCTGGGTATGATGTCGCAGTGAAAACAGGTACGACCGATAATACTCGTGATGCGTGGGTGATAGGCTACACACCATCTATTGCTATTGGAGTCTGGGCTGGAAATAATGATAATACTCCGATGGTGAAATCAATTGCTGGGTTCATCGCTGCACCAATGTGGCACGAGGCTATGGCGTATGCTCTTTCCAAATATCCTCGAACTTATTTTGGTGAACCAGACAGTATTCCCTCGACCGTACCGCCGATGCTTCAAGGGAATTGGTATGTACCTGATGCTCAAGGGAAAATTATTCCCCACAGTCTTCTGTATTGGACAGATAAAAATAATCCTCAAGGGCCAGCTCCAACTAATCCTGCTCAAGACCCTCAGTTCTCCTATTGGGAATACGGAGTTTCTGCGTGGTATGCAGCCCATCCTGAATTGTTTAGAGGTGGTGTGATGCTTCCTGTTCCTCTCTCGTATACTCAAACAACACCAACACCATAACTATTATTTACTACCAAGCGAGTGAATAAGGGGGTTTGGTTCTACAAACTTATTGATTCATTGGTGAAACCAAATAGAGGAGTGAAGTGTCACTTACCCCTTTAATAATGAGTGGGCGACCTATACCTGCTGCAGTGAGAGAAATACTCTCTGCTGAAGTAAGTGATAGTACCGCGGAAAGATACCTATGATTAAAGGAGAGTTCGAGAGCACTTCCTGAGACATGTGCTGATAGCACTTCTGAGGATTCTCCTATATCTGTATTTTTTGAGAAAAATGAAAAAGTATTTTTCTTTGGATCAAAAGAAATACGAACTTTTTGAAAAGCGTCGGAGAAAATAGTAGTTCTCTTAAGTGCTGTCTCAAAATCCTTACGGAGGATAGTAGCTTCAACAATCGATTCTTTAGGGATGATTTGGCGATAATCAGGATAGGTAGCATTTGTAAGCCGCGATACCACCATTCCTTTCTCACTCACAAACGCACATTGATGCTCATCGAATGACATTATAATGTCGTTATCAGGGAGTGCTTGAGCTATATCAAGCGCATTTTTTGCAGGAATGAGAAATTTACCTTGTGTTCCCTTATTTGAAAGAGGAACTTTTTTTTCTGCCAAACGGAAAGAGTCAGTCGCAACCGCAGTAAGAACCCCTCCTTCAATAGAAAGATAAATACTCGCAAGTTCTGGACGAACAGTAGAGGTTGATGCACAGGACGCTATAGAACTGAAAAGATTTTTTAACAAGATTCCAGGTAGTACTATCCTGTTTTTTGGATTTTCTGGGAAAGGTATGGAGGGGAAATCATCATAGGGAACTGTTTTAAGAGAGCTTTTCCCAGTACCACTAGTAATAACAAGAATATCTCCTAAGTGTTCAAGAGTTATTTTACCTTCTTGGGTAAAAGCACTCGCTATTTGCTGTAGGATCGTTGCAGGGATAGCAACAACACCATCAGTAGTAACGGTTCCAGTTAGTTTCAAATCAATACCTGTTTCAAGATTAGTGGCTCGCAATTTAATACCCTCATCACCTGCAATTAAAAGGATTGAGGATAGAGCTGGTAGTGTTGCACTCTTACGTTCAGCAAATCGCGATGCGATATACACTGCTTCTGAGAATTCTTTTTTTTCAATTGAAATATTCATACCATTCCTATTAGGGGTGTGCATAATGGGGATAGAGTAAAAAAACTATATACTTCCTGTGTCATATATTCTTTTAGTATTCGAGAACCTGTGAATAAGTATCCCATAGAGTTATATAAGAAGAGTTCGAATATTCTGAATCTCCTTTACTAGATCGTTATCCACAATTATTTCACGTTTTATTTTCTCACAAGAGTGAATAACAGTTGTATGATCGCGTCCACCCAATTTAGAACCGATTGTTGGATAAGAAATATTAAAGTCTTCCCGGAGAAGGTACATAATAATCTGTCGAGGACGGACTACTTCCCTTCTTCGAGTTTTTTCGTAAATACTATCTTCATCGATACCATAGAATTCAGCTACACGATCAACCACATTTTTCACTGAAATGTTCTTTTGTGGACGCGTAAATGACCGGAGTGATTGGCGAACTTCAGCAATATCAGGAGCAGACCCTTTCACTTGAGCATGGCAGACAATACTGTTCACCATCCCCTCTAGTTCGCGGATAGACCCAGAAAGAGTGGTTGCGATATACTCGACTACCTCAGGGGAAAGCATAACGCCGTGCAGCGCCGCCTTTTTCTGCACAATAGCCATACGCGACTCAGGGTCCGGTTCGCTAATATCGACCGCCATACCGCTCGCCAACCGCCCTTTCAGGCGCTCTGCAATATCAGGGATAGAGGCTGGAGAGCGATCAGAGGAGAAAATAATTTGTTTATTTGTATCATGGAGCGCGTTGAAGAGATGGAAGAGTTCTTCTTGAGTCTTATCTTTCTTTGAGAGGAACTGCACATCATCCATAATAAGAAGATCGTACTGACGGTATTTATCTTTGAATCGATTTGCGGTGCCTGCCTGCACTGAATCGGTATAGTCCACAACGAATTTTTCTGAGGTAAGGTAAAACACTTTACGCCCCTGGTACTGTTTCTTGAATTGATTACCGATTGCTTGGATAAGATGTGTCTTACCTCGTCCAGTATCGCCGTAAATGAAAAGAGGATTATACGTGATGCCGGGGCGATTAAGCGCAGCCTGAGCCGCCATATAAGCGAGATTGTTGAATGAACCAATGACAAAAGTATCGAAGGTATAACGAGGATTAAGATTATCGCTCTTATTGATATAAAACTCTTCAAGAGGAAGTTCGAGAGCACCGCGCGTATTCTTACTCTCTTTTTGAACCTTCCGGTGTTCATCTTTCACAATAAGATACTCGATATTTCTGAACTCATAAGAGACGTCACGTATGATTTTAAGCAGAAGTGAATGAAATTTCTTCAAATACCAATCCTTAAAGAACTGACTCGGTACGCCGATATAGACAACACCATCGTCACCTATTTTTACGATGAAACTATTCCGGAACCAGGTATTAAAATTGGCTGGTGATATGGATAATTCAACTTGCGTCAGTACGTGTTCCCAAAGCTCTTTCGGATTCCCTTTATCCATATCTGTGCAGTATACGCTTATTGGGAAATCGTCGCACACTAGCGTTTAGTTGAGAACCTGTTAGTATCATGTGTACAACCTAATCCGTCACGTTATGGCCACCAAACGAACATACCAACCTAAGAAAAAGAAGCGCGCAACCACCCACGGGTTCTTGGTGCGCTCAAAAACAGCCTCAGGATCGAAGATTCTCCAGAAGCGCCGTCGCGTCGGCCGAGTCAAATTAGCGGCATAACTGCTGTGTTTTCTCAGAAAGATCGGCTCCCGCGCTCAGAATTCGGAGTCGCGCTGAAGACGAACAGGAGGATTTCCTCCCCCCACTTCCTCATACTGTATCCCCAAGGGATGCGAGGGTACGCTGTCGTGATACCAAAGAAAATCGTTCGGCTCTCCTCAGCACGGCACCTCCTCAAACGCCGAATTTTCGAAGCGCTTCGCACCATACCCCTTCCTCCGGCTCTTGTTATATTTCCTCGTTCATCCATCGCTGGTGTACACTACCAAGACATTCAGTCAGAATTGACCAAACTTATTTCATCCATCCCTAGATAACCCATAGATTCATGATATCGGCTTTTTTCCACACCACTTTTTATAATCCGATCTATAACGTTCTGGTGGCGTTGGTGGCGTTGGTGCCTAGCTCTGACGTCGGTATCGCTATCATCCTCCTCACCATAATCATCCGTTTGGTGCTTCTTCCTTTTTCTCTATCAGCGGCACGCACGCAGCATGCTATGAAGTCACTCGAACCGAAGATAAAGGCTCTTAAAGTAACTCATAAGGATGACAAGGAGAAAGAGGCCGTTGAGACACTTGCACTCTATCGCGAAGCGAAAGTAAACCCTTTTGGGAGTATTTTGATTGCTTTTATACAGATTCCCATCCTTCTCGCGCTCTACTGGGTGTTTACGTACGAGCCCTTTCCCGCAATTAACCTCGCGCGGCTGTATACCTTCACTCCCCTCCCGCACACGGTATCATTACAATTTCTCGGCATAATTTCAGTTGCAAGCAAGAGTATGGTCCTTGCAGTGCTTGCAGGACTCACCCAGCTTCTCCAGGCCCATATGACGCTCTCAGGCACCATGAAACCATCGGACACCGGAGTACAAGGAGACTTCCAGAAAGTCATCGGCATGCAGCTAAAATACGTCTTCCCATTTCTTATTGGTATCATTTCCTATACCACCTCAGGCGCTGTTGCACTTTACTTCATAACAACCAATCTCGTAGGGTCAGTACAAGAATGGTATGTCCACCGGAAGGTCACTCGCGAAAGCAGTCCAGCCTAATCTAGTCTAGAGAGAATAACTCCACAACGAGTCGTCATTCTTATTCATAAAGACGAGCGTTGATTTTGAAGGATCGATAGCAAGCCCCACCGCATCAAGGTCCCCTTTATTTGCCTGAGAAAAGTCGAGCACCAGCTGGGCGTAGCGGTCAGACACGTGAATATTCCAGATGCGGTCTGAGAATTGAACAGCTCCCTGATACCAATCATCGGGGTACGAAGCATTGGGGAGTGAGGTAGGAACTCCACAATAGACTGATGAGTCGTCAGCAGCCCACACACACTTATCAGCAAGCGTTGAAACAGGGAGTGCCGTAGCGACTCCTGTCGAGGTGTTCACGAGCTCCATCTGCACAGTTGCAGCCTGAGAGTAACTCACAAGCACCCACTTCCCTGATGGGCTTGGGAGTGCGATAAGGCCGTTCTGCGGCCCCGCAATACGCGTAAAGTGACCAGAGGAATTCACAAGAAAGGCATACCCAAGAAGAGTCGAGGACGGTTTGGTAAACACAAGGTACTGATTCTTCCCTGCAAATGAAACGCGGATAGAAGTGAGGGGTGTCGTGAAGATGGTTGATGAGTGGGTGCCATCAGTGTGTGCAAGCGACGCTATCGAGCCGTTTACGCCGGATGCGAGCGTCAAGATACTGGCAGAAGAAACCGCAATATTGGAGAGGTTCTGGGGAAGGAAGAAGCCACTCGAGCTTGTCGCAAAGAGAGCATACGTATTAATAGTAGAGAAATCATTCCCCGAGAGATAGCGGACAAAGGCTGTCGACGCATCTGGAAGCCACTCGGCAGTTTGAATGCCGGGGAGTGTCTTGTTGCTGATTCGCGTGAGCGTATGGGTGTCGGTACGGTAAGAGAAGATATTCCCGCTCTGTCTCTCGATATAATTCACCATGGTCGTAGGCGAGGAGCTCGCATTTACAGGCTTCAAGTCGACGACAGCCACTCCCGGCACTACTGGCCCAACGCTTATCTGTATCAGGCGATTTGTGACAACCACAGGAGTTCCAGGAGAAGAAATATTCGGAACGGTAGCTCCAGAAGTGTTGCCAGAGGTATTTGATGCTGTTTGTCCCGCAAGCGGCAAACTCGTCGTTCCTGTAGGGGCGACGGCGACGCCAGGCGAACCGGTGAAGAAAAAGAAGTACACAAATGCTCCCAGTCCAAGGACGGCGATGGCAATTGCGGCGATGATAAGGGTGCGTTGCATATTAATGTGGTGAGCAATCACTTAAAATAGTTCCACCAGATGTATTACTGATTGCAAGCCCATCACACGAGGGTTTATCAGCTCCACATACATATAGATAATTTGTCGTTTTATCTGCGTTATAGACTTGCGCCTTATAACACCATAGTCCCTTCGGGATTTGTGCCGGATCTTTATAATTTTGTGCAATCTGGCTGTTTGGTGACACAGGGTTGCAGCTTGCAGAATATGGTAGCGAAGAATCGTTTGAGAGGAACACAGAGCCCCCAGTCCCTCCATTGGAACACGAAGAAAGGAAAGCATCAGCCGCAGCTTGGGTTGGACATCCAACTGTTCCATTACTGAGCGCCGCGGAACATCCGGCAGCTTTTGCAGCCGTCGTATCTCCTGTTCCGGAGCCCGAGACTGTGGGGGTCGTGGTGAGATTGATTGGGGGCAAATTAAGCGAAAGGTTGAGTATGCTCGGATTGATGATGGAGAACACGAGTACAGGAGAGAGCACGAGCACGAGGCCGAAGATGGCCTGCTGGATGCGTTCGACGCCATCGCTGTGCTTGCTCACCGAGTCTTTGGTAGAAATCTCAAGCCCACCCCAAATAATCTCGATGACCGCCAGTGTTGCTGCGATGCCAATGAGGTATTTGTAGAGATTGTTAAAGAATGTGGCGAGTGTATCTGCATTTACCACACTGCCAACCGTGCTCGCATCGGTGAGCCCAGGAATAGGAGCAAGAGGAACGAACCCGTCTGCGAATACATGAGGAACAACTCCAAGAAACACGAGAGAGAGCAGCAAGATTTTTCCTGTCCCGCTAGAGATGATGCTAGAAAGAATATTCTTTATGTTTCTCATGGAGTTCATAGACCAAAGAAGTTAGTGCTTGGCTTCGCGCCAAAGAGAACAGAGAGGTTCGCGCTGGCTGCGGTAAATGAATTGGTATTTACCGTCGCGGTGAGGGAAAGAGATGCGCTCCCCTGCCCGCTTCCGGTTGGGCGAAGAGTTATCAAACTTCCCGTTTGGGCTTTGGTTCCATCCAAAAACCACTGAAGGATTGGCGCACCACTACTAAGAGGGAGGGAAAAAGGAGCTGCGTACAGGCTCGCCTCGGTGCCGCCAATAGAATAGGAGCTCGTGAGCGCGTGCTCGAATCGAATGCCAAGCAATGGGTCGTTCTCATAGAGCCGTACCGATGGATCTTTAGGATCAAGAGAAAGAGAAGACAGTCCCACAAGACTTCCCGTCTGACTCTGTACAATCACTGAGACTGTCCGGGTGCGGTATTGAACTGGTGAAGCAACTATCACCGACTGCTTCCCTATGCCGGAGGAGTTGGCTATTTCTGTACCATCGACCGTCCAACCATAGGAAAGGGTAGAAGGGTCAATCGTGCGTCCGCTAGCGTCTGCAAAGTTCGCAAGTGCCACTACTCGAGTATTCCCTGCCAGCGGAACCTGCGGCTTTCCTGGGTAGAGCACTGGTGCAGAAGAGAGCGGTTCTGCGACAAGAGAGACGTCTTCAGGCTGCAAGACGATGGTTTGTGTGTAATGTGTTCCGGCGGAGGTCACAGTCACCTCCACTGAAGTCACACTTCCTGCTTTCCCCAACATGACCGTGACCGGCTGAACGCTCCCTGCATAGATCTGCTTTCCCCCAGCAGAGACCGTCATAGAGGAATTAGTGAGGTCTATCATAGATGAAAGGAATGAGAGTGTTGCCGGGCTCATTGGTGCAGGATATTGCGGCAAAACGGAAACCGAAAAGGAGCTTGTATTTCCTAAACCGTCTATCGACTGTGCTGAGACAATCGTCGGGAGAAGAAATAGCATTGCGCACGCGGTAAAAAGTCCAAAACGCATGTCTCTAGTATATACCCCGTGAGATACCTTTCCTCATCGTTATCCAGTGCGTTGGAGATTGTATCTCACGGGGCCACGCCGTCAGGAGCAAATAGTATTTTCTAGGTGCCGTATCGGGGGATTTCCCTTTCATTAAAACTCTCGTCATTTGCAGCTTCAGTCTGATTGAATTGTTCGTCGTTTGCCGCCTCATCCTCTTGCTCCTGTTCCTCATATGCTTCATCGTTTGCCGCCTGTTGCCCGGCTAAGGTTTGTTGTATCTGCGTATACTCTGCGGCTTGCTGTTCGCGTTCTTGCTGCAATTGCGCGGCATGTTCCTTCTCCCATTTCACCAAGGCTTCCTTCTCAACACGTATTTGGGTTCTATACAATCTCCAGATGACCACAGTAAACACTGGAAATGCGCCGAGGAAAGGAATTTCACCGATAGCAAAAGCGCTTACAAAATAAAACGGACCAGTAACGACAGTTTTGAAAATACGAGCATTCGCCATGATAATCCAGGTACCGAGTGCCAGGAAGGATATAAGACCCACTGCATCGGCCATGATAACCCCAATCGGTGCGGTCGCTTCAATGGCAGCAGCACCCACGGCAGTAGCAGCTCCGCCGCATACCAAGGCCGCTGTTTTCGTGCCAAGTAGCCCGAGCGTCCATGTTGCAAGGGCCCCACTGGCTTTCGCGGTGCAAACAACAGCAGCCAGCGCCGGTCCGAAAAACCAAAAGAATTGGAAGAATCCGCGTATCAAATCCAAAATGACGGCCATCGCAATGAGCATGCCCGCTTTGCTCCACGTCATTGCTTTTGGAGGCTGTGAACTTACTCGTACGCCACCCCCTCGATTCAGGTGGGGCAAACTACTTCTGTTCTGCGGCATGGCGGCTCTTCTCCTGCTTTATAGCGAGAAGTTGCGACGGGTCTGAGGTAATAATCTGGTCCTCGGTATAGCTCGCGACTATTTTGATAGCGACATGCTTCAGTCCTGCGAAAAAGAGCCCCTCCCCTACTCCCGCTTCGAGGAGAAGATATTTTTCCTCATCAGTCAGGTTGAATGTCTGCTGCAGCACATCAATCGTCGTCGGCGACTGTTTCAACAAGAGCTGGAGGGATGAGTTTGCGAGAATAGGTCTGCCATACGGACTCTTCAAGAAATCTTCGACGTCTTGGGTTATCGTACAGACGCCGAGATAGTATTTACGGCCGCGCTTCGCAAGCGAGTAGAGGAAGGATGCGGTATCTTCGCTTTTCATCATCCACCACGCTTCATCGATGATAAGGAGACGCTTTTTCATATCGTGGCGCACCTCATTCCATATGAAATGAGTGATGATATACATGGCAATCGGCTTCAGCTCATCTTCCATGTCGCGCACGGAGAAGACTGCGAATTGCTGCTTCAAATCGATATTTGTCGGCTCGTTCATGAAGCCGGACCAGGTGCCGCGCGTGTACTTCGAGAGACGTTCGACGAGTGATTCGCTGCCATCCATACCGGAAAGCACTTGTTCGAAATCAGAAAGCAGTGGCGGTTCGATGTTGCTGAAGTCGGAGTCACCGGTAATATCTTTGAGTGCATAGGTCTCGCTGATAGCACGGTCGACGATAGCATCCTCTTCAGGACTCAAGCCTCCGAGCATAATACGGAATAGGCCGACGAGCGAAATGATATTTGATCGCAAAATATCTTTCGGATCTTCATCTTCACGTACGGGCGGCAAATCAAACGGATTGATGTGGTTCTCAGAGGAGAGCGAGATGTTGAAAGAGCGGCCTCCTGTGGCCTCAGCAAGCTGTTCGTATTCGCGCTCAGGGTCAATGACGATGACGTCGGTACCGAACATCAAGGAACGCAGTATCTCGAGTTTCGTTGCATAGCTCTTGCCCGAACCGGACTTTGCAAAGACCACCGAGTTGTAGTTCTCGAGCGAGAAGCGATCGAAGAGAATGAGCGAAGAGTTGTGGCGATTGATGCCGTAGAGAATGCCTCGGTCACTCGTGAGGTCAAATGACACGAACGGGAATATCGAAGACAGGGGCGATGAGTTCAGTTTTGAATTCACTGCGAGCTCGTCAGAACCAAGCGGCAAGCACGACCGGAACCCTTGCTCCTGTTGGAAAAGCGCGGGCTTGGTGTAGACCAGCTTCGCATCGAGGATGCCACGGATATCGCCCTCGGTCTTAGCTATCTCTTCTTTCGTATCGCCGTAGAGCGCCAGGTAGAGCCCGACATCGAATAGTTTTTCCTGGGCTTGCTGGAGGTTGTCCCGCAAACTCTCGAGGTCCTGATACGCCGTGTCGAGGAGCGGGTCGCGCACAAGCCCCTTCGATTCGCGCTCATTAATCTGGCTCTGGACCTCAGCGACTTTCTTTTGGAAGGTGCGAAGCGCCTGTTCGGTTTCGAGCGGATGTATGAAGATGGAAACATCGAGCACTTTATCGAGGTCTATCACCGGAGCGAACCAGCTGTCCGAAAGAAACCGCGGATAGGAAACGGTATAGAAGGTGCGGACGAATTTTTCGCCCAGCTCTATTTCACGAGAGCCTATCTTGAGCGCTGTCGGGGCTATCGTATCGACGAGGTCGAGAGAACTCTGCCGATAAATATCTTTCGGAAGGACCGGAATGATAGCCGGAGCCTCTTCAGTCTTGTTCTTTCGTGTAAGGAGATCAATGAGTGACATGGTAAGTATTACGAATCGAGACGGATAGGGTTTTCAAGCTCGCCCGGATTGAACGAACGGTACAAAAGCTCGATGGTTTCTTCGGTGCCGAGCGGCACGGCGCGTACGCCTGTGCCGGAGAGTCCAGCCGCCACGAGCGAGAGGCGTTGTTCGAGCTGCGCGCGCTCCTCGTCAAATGTGGCTTTGCTCGCACTGGTTTTCTCCGCAGCACTATCGCGCCTCAGGAAGCTTACCGCGTTTGCGGCGCTGACCTGCGGCGTGTAGGACACGATGACGTAGAACGATTTCGTCATGATGTTCGTCTGATCAGTGAAGGAACGGACGAATTCAATGTATTCACGGAGTTGGATGCGCATCAGTTCTGATTTCTGCTCAGGAGCTTTCTCCTCCAATATCGCAAGATACGGACGGAGATCCATCCGCCTGGAATTGATAAGAATCTGGATCGAAAAATCGAGCGTATTCAGGAAATTCTGGAAGCCGAGCGTAATGGCATGCTGTTCCTCGGCGGACTTGAGCCCGAAGTTGATTGCCGAACAGATAAGGACGCCGCGATAGCCGCCATCCTTGAGCACGATAATGCCGTCCCGTATCTCTTTAATCGGAACGAACTCCTGCGTCTTCCCTGCTTGTGTTGCATCTACCATAGTACTAATTATGAGTCAGATCTGCGTTGTGGTGCAGACTCGGCGCCCATCGGCACATCAAGCGACCATGCAAGCTCAGAGAGTTTGCCGCGCGTGAGCCGAGGAGCTCCTCGTACCGGCCGCGCTGCAGTCTCTGCAGCTGCTGAAGCCGCTGCGGCTGCGTTGTTCTCTTCTTTGGTCGGAGCGGTATATTTCCAAAGCATGAGACGTTTGCTGGTGTAATAGTTGAATCCTGCCTCGAGTACGTCGATGAACGGCTTACCGTTTATTTTATAGAACGCGAGCGCAAGGCCAAAACCTGCGACGGGAATCGATAGTACAAAAGCGAAAAAGAAAGAGAGATAGGAGAAGAAGATAATACACAGTCCTGCACTCCCTGCGACGTAGAGGAATTGCTTCAGAGTGAGTGGTCCCACCAGTTTGTCTTCGACCTCAATGAACTGTGGTACTTGATAATCCATACTGCTCTAGTATAGCAGGCGACATCTCATCGCATTATGATGAGTGCACATGCTTGTGCGGTTACTCCGACTACTCCCCTCCTTTAGTAATGTCCTTTGATTGAAGAGGGCTTTCAATGCCCGGTGACCATGTTGCCTGTATCGGTCCGAACTTTTTTTCATACTCTTCTATCTGGTGCGTAAGGCTCTGCACCAATCGCTTCATGTGCGGCGGCGTGAGCGCATAGGCATTCGCTGTATTTCCGACGCTCATAACCATGACGAAGTTCTCTTCTGAGTGACCGGCGACGACATTTTCACAGAACTGCTTGGGAATAGTGTTGAAATCCATACGTTCACTATATACCCATGCCGGTGATGAGTCCAAAAAGCGATACAACGGCGTTGAAGAACGGGCCTGAGAGAAGCGACGAGAACAGAACAAGGAAAAGTATAAGGAATACCGGGCCAGTGCTGCGAATCTGCTGCTCGAAGCGGTTCAATCTTGAAGCGAGATGCCACGGAAGTATCGTTCGGAGCACGGTGAATCCATCAAGCGGTGGAAACGGAATGAGATTGAAGAGGCCGAGGAAGAGATTCACGAACACAATCGTCGCCGCAAGCGAAAGTGCCGGTGCAGGAAGCATTGTGGAGCCAAAACGGATGATAAGGCCGAAAATGACTGCCATAAGTAGGTTGACCGCCGACCCTGCGACTGCGACAAATGCTTCGCCCCAGCGCTGATTCCTGAGATTGTACGGGTTATATGGCACTGGCTTCGCCCAGCCGAAGAGCATGGAAGAACCGGAGAGCATCAGGACTGCGGGGATTAGTATCGAGCCCATAAGGTCGATGTGCGGGATGGGATTGAGGGTCAGTCTGCCGGAAAGCCGTGCGGTCGGGTCGCCGAGAGAGTCAGCCGCATAGCCATGGGCCACTTCGTGGACGATGATAGAAAAGATGAGGACAATGAAGGAGAGAAGAATGGCCATAGTTGCTCGTTTGGAGCCTTATGGTAACATGCTTTAACTATGGCACGAGCTTGTGAGATCACGGGAAAGAGCACGCTGGTTGGCGGGCGCTATTCTAATCGCGTCCGCGCGACGCAATTTAACCCGACTGGCTCGGTGCGCCGAAAGGCAAATCTCCAGAAGCGCCGTATTTACGTCCCTGAACTCGGCAAGACCCTTATCGTCGACCTTTCCATGAAAGGCCTTAAGACTATCAAGAAGAACGGCGCTTTTAACGCGCTCAAAAAGGCAGGCATCATCTAGTAAAAACGCCAGTGCGGTTTGCCAGTACACATCGGCCTCCCCAGCGGGAGGCCGTGTTCACTCTCGGCGTCGCAAATGAGAGCGCTGCTGCCCTACTGCGCTCTCATTGCCATGGTCGCTTTCTTCGAAACAACACTTGGATTTTAATAGTCGCTTCGCTCCTTTAAAATCTCAGCGCTGCACTCCGCCTCCGAGGGCCTGGCAAACCGCACTGGCGTTTTTACTTTTGTATTGAGATACCATCGGTGCGATAGGTGAGAACGGGCGTCGACGACGAGAATGCGAACGTGGTCGCTCCATATGAAATAGTGAGGGTGTGAGGAGCGATGACGGTGATATGCATATCGTTATCAAACGTGAGCGTTGTACCGTACGGATTCGATAGTGGTGCGCCAAATCGCACAGGGGCCGGCGTATGATATCGGCTCATGACGTCAGGCAGACCGCCCATGCTTTTAGTGTCGGCGCTGGTGAGAATAACGGCATCAATGCTCCTTCGCCACATCGGCATAACCCTGCCAAGCTCTCGTAATATTCCCGCATCGCTTCCGGCGTCAATGAGCAATGTTTTGTTCCGCGGAGTCTGCACGATGATGGCATTACCCTTCCCTACTGAAAAAACGCGTATTTCAGCCATTTTTTGAGCATTCAGAGCTCGATAGATAGAGATATTCGCTATTAGTAGTCCGCAGAATATCAAGAGAGGAACTATGCGCGGCATGTGGTACATTTTATACCTATGACTTACACACCAAAAACATTCAATCTACCAGTGCTTGAAGGACTATCAGAGAAACAGATCAAAGTGCATCTCGCCCTCTATGAAGGGTATGTGAAGCATACAAACCTTATTATGGAGAAGTTGCAGGCGCTCAAAGAAGCTGATGCTGAGGGCAACGCGTACATTATCGCCGAATTGCGTCGCCGTTTCAGCTTCGAATTCGATGGTATGCGCATGCACGAATACTACTTCGAGCAGTTCGAGGTGAGTCCGCCAGCTGGCGGAGGTGGTAACCCTGAGTCAGCGCTCGCAAAAGCTGCAGAAGCTAAGTACGGCAGCGGCGAGAATTTCCTCGCACATATAAAGGAGGTCGCGGGTTCGCGTGGTATCGGGTGGGTCGTGGTCTATGCTGATCCTCGAGCTAAGACGCTCCACACGGTCTTTGTGAATGACCATGAGCTCGGCCAGCTCGCGGGGCTCCCTATACTCCTCGCTCTCGATCTCTGGGAGCACGCGTTCATGGTGGACTATGTGCCCGCCGAGAAGAAGAATTACGTTGAGGCGTTCTTCGCGAACCTCAATTGGACAGTCGTTGAGAAGCGCTTCGACGAAGCGATGAAGATGAGTGCTGCGTAGGAGATAAGGACGAGCCAAAACGGGAACAGGGGCAGCGTAAAAGCCGCGAACGGAAGTTCAGCGGCTTTTTGCGCGACATATATAAGGTATGCGTTTGCGAGATAGGCAGGATATGCGAGCAGAATACCGACAAGAGGTGCAATAGCGGCGAAAAGCATGCCGGCAATGCCGGCGAGGGCCGAAAGACCCATGGCGAGCGGCACTATCGGCATAGTGAGCAGATTCGCAGGCACTGAGACGAGGGAGAGATTCCCTGTGTCGTAGAGAAGGAGAGGAAGAACGGCGATTTGCGCCGCGAGTGTTGTCGCAATCGCGTTCTTCCAGAATGAGACATATCCAAAAGCCCCATCTGCTTTGTTGCGGGCCCCATCAATTTCTTTCGTCGTACCTTGAAGTACGCCTCCAGAAATTGATTTCCCGCGTCGCGCATCTGAGAACTTTTTAATATGTCTCAATTCGGCTAGGCGTTCCAGCATCTGCTCAATCTTTGGGGCGAGCCAAATGAGTCCGGCAGTCGCCACGACCGACAGTCCGAAGCCCGGGTCATAGACGAGATAGAGAGGATTCCATAGGAGCATGAGCACGACCGCAAAGAGAAGCGCACGGCCTGCGGCATAGGTACGGCCAGTCGCTCGCGCGAAGAGCGCAATGAATGCCATAAGCGCCGCGCGCACGGCGGTCGCTGAAATGCCCGCAATGCCGATGAATATGACGATAGTGAATGCGGCCGCCGCCGCACCCCATCGCCGCGAAAGAGGTGTTAGTGCGAGCGCGGCCATAATCCACTCAGCGACAATCATGACGTTGTACCCGGAGAGCACGATAATCTGTACCAGGCCTGAGATGATGAATGCTTGTTGCAGGTCGTTGCCGAGCCCACTCTTCCCTCCTATCACCACGCCGCCGGCAAGCGACGCATACGGCTCAGGGAGTGTTGCCGCAAGACCATTGAGGAATGCGTGTTTCGCGCGTGCGAGGCCAGCAGGAACTGAATACCATGGTGCAGAATCGAGAACACGAATCGATGCGAAGTTCATGATGAATCGCACACCATCACGCTCAAGATATTTGTCGTAGCGAAATGTTCTTCCACCATTGTCTGAAAATGGTTCGGGGACAGTGAGCACTCCTGTTATTGAAACCGTGTCGCCAACTGCGACGAGTGTGGTGCGCGGCACGACCACCAATATCTTTGTCGTCTCACCTGCTCCGCCAGCTGGCGGATGAACGCGCACACTCATTCGCTGATTCGCATCGCGCATATCCGGGTCGCTCACGACGACGCCTTTGTACGACACTTTGTGGTGTAACTGAGTTGCAAATGTTTTCGGCAGTGGCGAGTCGGCAACATTCGCACGCAACATGCCAAGTGCTACGCACAAACAGAAAGCCGCGCCAACTGAATACAGAAGGCGCGGCTTTAAAAATGCAGCCACCCCAAATAATGTGGCGAGTAGTAACGAAAACAACATCGGCTGCCATCCAAAAACAAAAACCGAGCGAAAAAATATCCCGCTCGCGAACCCTGCTGTGATGGCGATGAATAATCCCACTAACCTATCGTAGCAAGTTCGTGCACGTCTTGGATATCAACTTCACGTCCAATCATTTTCTTGTGAGCAATCAGAGATTCTTTTGGAATTATAGGAATTGAAATTTCAAATATTTCTTTCATCTCAAACTTTGAAAAATTACAACGGCCAGTAACCCAAACTTGTTTTGTTCTATCAAAATATTTAATAGTGTCTTCTCCTGCGATATCTATTTCTTGTCCTTCATACACAAAGGTCATCAACTTTAAATCCCATTCTTCATCAGTGTATTGAGCAGGTCCAAAGGTAAGATAGTTTTTTACATTGGGAAACAAGTCATCGAATCGATTGTCGGGAATTCCGATGTCTATATCCTGTCTCTT
>DIZH01000027.1:17443-18387 GCA_002429325.1 Patescibacteria group bacterium UBA6033
AGTGTATTGAGCAGGTCCAAAGGTAAGATAGTTTTTTACATTGGGAAACAAGTCATCGAATCGATTGTCGGGAATTCCGATGTCTATATCAGCAAGTTTTCTTGAGGAACCGTATAAGCGAGCGGCAAATCCTCCCGCAATCTGAAAGGGAATTCCGTGTGTTTGGAGAAGGTCGACAATCCACCGAAGAGCCTTCTCGGTATCTCGTTCTTCCATGTGCATTATGTTCCGCGATCCATCGCTTCGTTCGCGAGCGCATCGGCGTTCGTCGCTTTCTGAATTACTTCTTTGGCGATGTCGTCTAGACTTTGATGCGCATCGACAACAATCGCACCCTTCTCTTCCATCTCGTTTTCGTACAAATGTTTCCACTTCATGATCCAATCTTGTATTTCTGCGGTTCTGCCGAAATCATTTTCTGTGCGAGTAGTTAGTCGGTGCCGCATGGTTTCTTGGCCTATCTTCAACAAGATAACTGAATCGAAAAATGGAAGGATGGTATCCATGTCTGAAGCATTGCCGCAGTAGAAGGCTATGTCGTCTGGCTCATGCGTGATAAGAGAAGCCAATTTTTCCGTATCACAAACCCAGTCCATAGCGCCCACTTTTTCGAGATCGGTATTATCGTGGTCAACAACAGGCTCCCCTGTTCTCTTGTCGAACATAGTGAATAATCCTGGGTAGTCATCCATGTCGTATGCTTTGAACCCCATCTCGTTCAACTTTCTGCTGAGAGAAGTTTTTCCCGTACCAGCAACTCCTGTGATGAGAATAGATTTTTTCTTCATATCAAGCACCACGATCCATCGCTTCGTTTGCGAGCGCGTCGGCATCTGAGTTCTCAGCGCGAGGAACGTGAGAGAACGAAACTTTTTTGAATGCGCCTGCGGCGTGTATGAGTCGCGCGTACTGCGCTTTCATCGTCGGGTGCTTCACTTTATAAA
>DIZH01000027.1:18523-19869 GCA_002429325.1 Patescibacteria group bacterium UBA6033
TTTGACGAGCCCACCAATTTTGCGAGCGTTTCAAATGCGAGAATGACCGCTTCATACTCGGCGTAGTTATTGGTGCGCGTGCCAAGAAATTGCGAGACGCTCGCTACAGAATTGCCGAGATGGTCACGCAGCATCGCGCCCGCGCCCGCCGGTCCCGGATTCCCTCGTGAGCCGCCATCGGCATGAATGGTGAAATGCATGGCACTCACTATACACCCACCGCTAATGAATCTCATTTTAAAACAAACAGAGAGCCCGGAGGCCAGAAAAAGAGAGTAAAGACTCGGCCTTAGTGGCCCGGAACGCGCTCTTTTTCTGGCCTGCGGGCGAACAGGTTTTAAATGAGATGTCTACGCGATGCGCAGATTGAGAAGTCGCACACGCACCGGACTGCCGCGCGCGAACATGTCGCGCTCAAGATGACCGAGCAAGTTCACTCGACTGTCTGCAGTGAGAGATTCCGCAACTTTTGCGAGCGAACCTTTTGCAAAGAATGTGACAGCCTCGATAGTCTTTCCGTTCAGAGATACTATTTTTATTTTCAAATGCTCCTCGCTTTTTCCGAAGCGTGAAATCTCGCGTACCGCGACATCGCGCAGCAAGAACACTGGTTTTGGGTTGGCTATGCCGAAGGGAGCGAGACGCTCTACCTTCTTGAGAAATGCGAGCGTCGCATCTTCGGGAGTAATCTCTGCGTCGGCATGATTCGCAAATGCATCGACCTCTTGTGTTGCGAGGCGAGCATACGCTTCGACAAGGCGGTCTTCGAGGAAGAACACTGCCTCATCAAGCACAGTGAAACCGCCCGCCGCTGCGTGCCCTCCGCATTCTGCGAACGTATCGATGGTCGCACGCATGAGCTCAAGTCCGTGAACCATCCCACCGCTTCGCATCGAACCTTTGAGTCGCATGTTGCCTTCTCTTCCCCACAAGAACACCGGACGCTCATATTCGTCGGCAATATTTCCTGCGACGAGACCGAGGAGCGCAGGCCGCCACTCAGGATCGCCAAGCGCGATGACGCTTCGTACTTCGCCACGCTCTTTCAATCGCGTGTGCACTGCGCGCGTGATAGCGCCGGCTTCAGCTTTTCGGGACCGATTCGCTTTCTCCAATTTCTTCGCAAGCTCATCGGCCACATTTTCATCGGTCGTCGTGAAGAGGTCGAACGCATCGCGCGCCTCTCCCATGCGACTTGCTGCGTTTACGCGCGGCGCAATCATGAACCCGACATCATCTTCACTAATGTTGCGCTGCTCGACGCGCATGCCGCGACACAACTTTTGCAAACCGATACGCGGAGATTTCCGCATCACCAACAGTCCATAGGTCGCGAGCACGCGATT